>JAEYOB010000258.1 GCA_023412175.1 Pseudomonadota bacterium
GTGCCCTGGAGAGGCGGGCGGACGAGCTGCGGCGTGATGGCGCCACGGCCCTCTTCGCGGCCATTGACGGCCGCCCCGCCGGTGTCATCGCCGTCGCCGATCCGGTAAAGGCGTCGACTCCGCAGGCCCTCGACACGCTGCGCGCCGACGGCGTCCGCATCGTCATGCTGACCGGCGATAATCGGACGACGGCCGAGGCGGTGGCGCGGAGGCTGGGCATCACGGACGTCGAGGCGGAGGTGTTGCCCGACCAAAAGCACCAAGTCGTGCGGCGCCTGAAGTCCGAGGGGCGGGTGGTGGCGATGGCCGGCGACGGCGTGAACGACGCCCCGGCGCTCGCCGAAGCCGATATCGGCGTCGCCATGGGCACCGGCACCGATGTGGCGATCCAGAGCGCCGGCGTTACTCTGGTTAAGGGCGACCTCGCCGGCATCGCACGGGCGCGAGTGCTCAGTCGGGTGACCATGAGGAACATCCGGCAGAACCTGTTCCTGGCATTCGTCTACAACGCGCTGGGCGTGCCAGTCGCCGCGGGTGTGTTCTACCCGGTGTTTGGATGGACGCTGAGCCCGATCATAGCGGCGGCGGCCATGGCGCTGAGTTCCGTCAGCGTGATTGGGAATGCCCTACGGCTACGGACGCTTCGCCTGTAGTCCAGCAACGGCAGAAATCCAGATCTGCCTTTGACGTTGTATCTTGCCAAGGCGCCTGACTGTGCTGCGCTCAGGCGATCGGGCGCCCTCATGAGGGCGCCCGGTGCGGGCGGGATCCCATCCTGGTGACGGAACTGTCCTGTTGTGGCCGCAGCACGCTGGATCTGTTGAAAACGCTGCGCGAGCTGGAGGCGCGCCGCGTGTCGGTGATGGCGCTGAACGGCATGACCTTTGACCTCGGCACCGCCGCCGGTCGGATGTTCGCGACGCTGCTGGTGGGAATCTCGGAGTTCGAACGCGATCGGCTGCGTGAACGCGTCCGTTCCGGCCTTGCCGCGGCCAAGGCTCGTGGGAAAGCGCTCGGCCGGCAGACGGGGCGACGGCCAAAATCAGAGCGGCTTGCCCAAGGTTTTGGCACTGGTTGACGCCGGTCGGAGCTATCGGCTGATCGGCCGGGAGCTGGGACTTAGCAAGAACACCGTGGCCAGCATCGTGAAGCGGCACCACATACCGGAAATCAAGAGCGAGGAGCGATGAACCAACGCCTGCGGCAACTACCGGCTGGCCCTTATCGCAAAGCTGAATTCCAGGAAGAGGCCCGGGACAACGTGGTCAGTCTTATTGCTGAAATGTCGAGATCGGGTCAGCTTTATAGTGGAAACGGGAGCAAGCTGATTCCGCGGGCGCAAGGCGTTTCGATGGTTTGGCTAGGTCAGTCTTATCGTCGCCCAACAGCCGTCGCGGTTCGATGCTTCATCAAAGGCTGACATGTGCTGGATCAAGGACGAGTGGCGCAAACTGAAATTGCCAGACTGACACCTCACGAACGAGGATTCGATCATGACCGCCCAGCTCGACCTTGGTGCGGTCGGGCGTCGCCGCTTCTCCTGCACCGCACCACATAGCGCGCCGCGAAGCGGATGGCGTCCCCGCCATCCTCCGCGAAGCCGCGGACGACGATGCGAGCGACGCCCTGCCCCCGCATGATCGTGGAGAGCCGAGCGTCCGTCCAGCAGGCATCGACGCGCAACACGTCTCCCGGATAGACCGGACGGGCAGCCGTGATCCCGTCTATGCCCAGGTCACAGACGATGGCCACGCTCCGGATCGCCCTGACCATGCACCCCATGCACATGGCCAGCGTGTGCAGGAAGGGAGCTGCGGTGCGGCCGAACACCGAATCCGCCGTCGCGTCGGCGTCGAGATGGAAGGGATGAGGGGAGTAATGCGCCGCGAAGGCTGTCACCTCCTCGGCGTCCGCACGGACGATTCCGCAATGGAACGGCACGCCGACGGCAAGATCCTCCAGATGCATCATGGGTTCGGCTGCCGGAACGGGATGGGGAGCATCTTGCATGAAGCCGATGCTGCCCCTGGGGCGTACGACCGGCAATGCGGATGATCCGTATCCTGCCTTCATGCAGCCCGATGGCTGTGGCCGCTGAGATGTGAATGTGGGTGCTCGAAAGAATCGTGCCTGCCTTCCTATTCTCACCGAAGTCACGCAGCCAGGAGGGAGGCTCATGTCCGTTCATCTTGCCGTTCAACCAGGAGCATTTGACATCGCCGCCGCTCTGGCAGCCGCCGTCCTGATCGCCCTGCCGTCGCCCGCCGGCGCACAGACCGGCAGTCCCAGCCAGAACTACCTGACGCTCGAGCAGAAGCGGAACGAGCAGATCCTCTACCCCTACCGCGACACCCAGCAGTGCTACATGGTGGACAACCCCAAAGGCACCAGCCTGTTCGTGCCGTACAAGACCGTCGGTGAGTGGGAGAAGTTCAAGGCTGCAGCGCCCGGGCTGGGGCGCACCGTCGCCAAGTGCTGCCCGGCCACGACGGTTAATCTGTGTGGAAACACTTATAATCTTCCGAGCACGCGCGATGGAAAGTCACACAGTATAACGACCAATGTTGTGCTCGATACCAATCGCACCTATCGTGCTCAATGTACAAATTACGCATACGCCAGCCAGACAATAACAGGGATCAAGCCGTCCACAACGGCTTCTGGCGTCCTGTATGCTCCGCCTGTCAGCATCCCTGGGAATATCTGGATCATGCGGTTTGCAGCGAGAACTCCAACAGCAACCACGTCGTTTAGCTATCAATGCAATGGGCACTCTTGGCAAGTTGCTACGAGCGGATCGTGTACCCAGCTCTTGCCGGCATCATATATGGAATTTGTTGAAGGGTATAATTGCTGGACAGACAACAATACAGCGACATCAAGCCCGACCAGCTCTTTTTGTCAGTCCCATGTCGGCGGGGCTCCGGCTGCTTGGAAGTACGACACTTGGGGCAATCCAATGACTTACGCGTATGGCAAGAACCGTCCCCTCCGAGGCTGTGAGAACTTTCAAGCCGAGTAACGCTTAACAATATGAGCCGATGGACCTTTGGTATGTCGTTGGCTCAGGCCGGTAGCCCGCTGCCGTCCAAGACGTGCGACCGATAAATTCCATCGGCTCGGACCACAGGAAGCTAATGCACGGTGCCTTCGGCCACGACGGCCGTACGCTGGAGACGTGAGGCCCCTCGACAAGCAGCAATGACCAGCACCACGGGCATCAGCCAGACCACCCGCGACTGGTAGCGGTCGAAAGGCGCATTGAGGATGCCCATGACGGCCGCGTTCGAAATGATCCACATGAGAGCGAACGACGCAAAGCCGGATAGGGGATCCTTGCGGAGGAAGAGGCCGATCGCCACCAGCCCAACGGTCCCGACAATCGCGATCCAAGCAACCGGCACGATAATGGCGTTGAAATCCGGCACCTGCAGCGTTCCGGCTCGCTGCCGGCTGGCGCTGTAAGCGCTGTACTCTGCCGGCAGATAGGTGCGTATGGCAGCAGGCGGGCCAGTAAGACCCGGTTGGTTGTGCGATCCCAAGCCCATTCCGAGATGGACCATCCGAAACTGCTCCAGAGCCGCGCGCAAGGCAGCCTCCACCTGCATACCTGCATAGTGCCTGTTCGCATCGTCGATAATCGGTCCAAGCCTCTCCCGTGAGGCATCGACGCCGCCAAGATCGTGCAGCGGGCTATCCGGCGCGAAAATGAAGTGATCCGGTGCCGTAGATAGCCGGTTTCGGTGCTGGCACAGGGCGTAATCCGTGACGTCACAACGCTCATCAAGAAGGCGCTGCACCACCCCGAAGCGGACGAGCCGTGCCATGGTCCAGGCGTGGCTTTCGGTCGTCAAGGCGAAGGCTCCGTTGGCTTGCCAGTTCAGACCGCACACCGAAAGCGTGACAGCAATCGCGACGACAAGAACGGCAGCTGCCGGACGAATAACCGGCCTCAACGGCCCACCGAGCAGCCAACGCCCGATCAAGCCGAGCAGCAAGCCGCCGACCACTACGATCACATTGGCCACGTGACAGGCCATTCCAAGCGCCAGTGCAGCCAGCATCGCGCCGCGCCCTAAACGGGTTGCGGACTGCGCCGGAGCCAGCACCAGCAGGTACACCAGGATCCCCAGGATGCCGGCAAACATGTCGGGCATGAGCCGAGATGCAAACCAAGGGAGAGGGGTTAAAAAAGCCGATACCAAGACAGCGAGAAGGAATGTCGCCGTTTGCCATTTCGGGAGCATTCTGCACACAAGGGCGTACAGCGTAGCGGAGATGAGCAGGCATTGAAACGCAATGACAGTCCACAATGTCTGCTGACCGGACAATAAACCTACAAAAAAGGGTAGAAGCTCGGCCGTCTGGCTTCAACAGTGCCGTGAAATGCCGAGGCGATATAGCCGGCGCTGTCGGCAGCCAGAATAGGATAGCCGTTATATAGCCCAATCCAACCTATAATCACCGAACCTGCAGCTATTAAGCCAACTTGCCCCAGTAATCTCATTATTGTCATTTAAAGAAACGCCCTCTTTATTGCAGTTTCATTCAAAATTGAGGTTCTGCAGGATCTGCGTGCTGCCAAGGATCGGCATGCGTCCTCCCGTCCTGGTATCGCTTTACACTGCGCCGATGGTCGAGGTGCACACCGCCGCCCGAACCGCCAGGGGCTGGTCCAGCCGGTCGATCGAGGCGACAAGCACCCAGTCGGCACGTGGTGGCGCCGACGGCACCCAGCCCTCGCGCGCGGCTGTGCCGCCATCGAACCGGCAGCCCGGGTTGAGCAGCGGGTCGAGGCGGCCATAGGCCACGGCATCCCAAGCGGCGGCGGCATCCCGGGCGAGGCCGCAGAAGCGCAGGCGGGGACCGGTCGGTGTCGGCGTTTCGACGACCGCCGCAAGAAGTCCCTGCACCTGCTCCAGCAGCGTCCGCTCCTCCGGGAGGACAAGCAACGCCGGCGGCGTCGGCTCCACGGCCGGCCGCTCGGATTCGTGCGGAAGGTATTGGACCGGAAAGGTCTGCCAGTCTATCATGGGCTTAGCTGCTATGATCGTGGGGTTATTGCACAAAAATCGCGACGATGCGAGTGCCGGAGCAATCCAGCACGCCCGAAAGTGGTAACGTCACTTTTACCCCCAGGTGCCGGCGACGCCGGAGGAGCACCTGACGGGCATGGGCGGATTGGAACGCAGCCGCGCCGCAACGCACGCGCAGTACCCCGAGACGTATCGGCAACAGGACAATCCCGTGGGATGCCGCCCGGAACGGCCGCATCCCGCACACAGCCCGCGGCCGGGGATGCCGTGACCGTCGGGCAGGGGGAACGAGATGGCAGAGAGACGGGAAGCGCCCGAGGGGCGCTTGCTGGCGGTGTCCGTTGCGCATGGCCTGGACGGCGATGTGGCGCTGGCGGCCTCCGAAGGCGGGGACGTCATCCTGGCGAGGCCGGATGGTTCCGCCTGGGCCCGCATCCGGATCGAACCGAAAAGCCGGAACGGCGACCGCATCCTCTCCGCCCGCCTCGCACACCTCAACGTCGCCGAGGAAGCGAGCGATCCTGCAGCCTTGGAGGCGCTCGACGCCGCGCTGGAAGGCGAAGGCCGGACTGAGGCAGCAGCGGCGATGCTGAAGGCCCTCGGCCGCACCGACGATGCGCTCGCCGTCCGGCTCCTGGCGCGCTCCCTGGCCCGCCACGATGCGACAGCGGGTCTCCTGCCCGATGACCTGGCGTCCCTGGTGACCGCTGCCGAGCCGGCCGAGCTGCCACGGCGGCCGGGGCGCGCCGCAGAAGCGGAAGACGATGCCCGGCAATGGAGCATCGGGCTGGCCGCAGCCGCGGGCTGCACCGGCGTGGAGTGGGCCGGGTCCTCCGGACACGTGCAGTACCGCGCCGTGGATCCGGAACCGCCGCGCGGTGCAGGTCCGGTCAATGCTTACGATCAGGCCATGGCCGCCGAGCAGGCGGCCTACGGTGCGCTGGAAGCCGCGCGCAAGGCAGTGCGCAAGGCCCCAGGCAGACGTGCCGGTAAACGTCTCGAGGCCGCTCTCGATCAGATCGCCGAGGGCGGGCTGCCCAAGGCCCTGCGGCGCGCCTCCCGCATCCTCGACCAGCATGGCGCGCCGCGTGACGTGGTCTGCGCCTTCGAGGACGCCGCCCACCTTTACCGGGCTGCCGGCATGCGGGCTACGGCCGCCGTCGCCGGCCTGGCGGAGCGCGGTGTCGCCGTCGCGCCGGAGGCGCTGGAGGGCATCGCCGCGTTCCGGCGCCGCGTGTTCGAGGCCGCCCGCCGGCTCAACCCGACTGTCGAGCTGCACGTCGTCCAGGAGCTGTTCGGCGAAGGCGAGGCGCTGAAGGCGAGCGGCGCCACGTCCAGCGGGCGGATGCGCGTCGCTGGCATGTTCGAGCGCGGCAAGGCGCTCGCAACGGTCTCGCTCGACGTGGCGCGCTTCGACCCGCTCGATACGGTCTACCACGAACTCTGGCACTCGCTGGAAGCGGTCCTGTCCGAGAAGGACCAGCGGGCGCTCGCCGACGAGCTGCCGGGCAACGAGCGCCTGTCGCACCGCGAACGGGTGGCCTATGCGTTCGGCGCCTGGGCGTCCAGCCGCGAGCGGCAGGGGCCGCGCTCGACGAAGGTCTTCGAGAAGATCGGCCGCACCTGTGGCCGCCTGGGCAACTGGATGCGCGGCGCCGGCTACCAGACGGCCGAAGACCTGTTCGAGAAGGCGTTCGCGGGCGAGCTGGGCAAGCGGGCACAGCGCATCGCGCGCCGCGACCCGGCGGCGCTGCGCGCGCAGCGTCCGCTGATCGGCGACCTGGAGGAAACCCAGGCCCGGGCACTGGGCGCCCCCAATTATTCGCTGGGTGCTGCGTCGGGCGATGCGGATGCAGACGCGACCGATGGCCTCATCCCGGGGTCCTTGGCCGATCTGTTTGCCAGGCGCGCCGCTCCCGAGGCGCGGCTTGCCGCGGCCGTCGGCGACGGAGATCGGATCATCGAACCCGCGACGCTGGCCTCGGCGCGCTACAACGCCGCCGACCCGCTGTGCCGCGACACGCTGGTGCATCTGGCGCCGGCCGACTTTCTCCGGCTGGCGGAGCCGTGGACGACCAGGGATGGGCTGCCCTCCAACCTGGAGGAACTGGCCCGCCTGCAGGGGCAAATCGTCAACGGCGGCGTGCCCACGCTGCCGGAGCTCACGCTGCGCATGTCCGATGCGGAGGCGAAGGCGCTCGGCCTGCACAACTCCGTGAGCTTCGAATCGCGCTTCCGCACCGCCATCGGCGACGTACCTCCAGATGCCGCCGAGGTCACGGCGACGCGCGGGCGCGAGGTTGCGTTCCTGGCGCGCGAGATGGGCGTCGAGCGGCTGCCGGTGCGCCTGCACCTGCGTGACGACAGCGTTCCCGTGCCGCTGGAACCGCGCTGGGGCCGTCTTGCTTGGCGCCCGGCCCGTCTCGTCGGAATGAAGCGACGCGGCGGCCGCGTCCAGGTGCCGATGCCGGACACTCCGGCGTGGCCGCTGGAGACGGTGCAGCCGCAGCCGGGACGGTCCGGACCGAATCCGAAGGAAGGACCCCAGTTCAAGTCCGGCAGGATCGCCGGCCACCCCGCGGCCCTCCCGGCTCCCTTTGCCGCCGCGCCGGAAGCGGGTTTGGACGGCCGGGATCACGTCATCGCCGATCCCGCGTCGCTCGGCGCGGCCAGCCCCAAGCGGCGGGTCCGCGACAACATCGCCGCCATCGAGACCATGCTGGCCATCGAGGCCGACGGCCGGTCGGCGACGCCGGAAGAGCAGGAACTCCTGGCACGATACAGCGGCTTCGGCGGCGCGCCTCAAGTGTTCGAGGAATGGCGGACGCAGGGAGAATGGCCGGCGCTGAGCCGGCGGTTGCGCGAGGCGCTGTCCGACGAGGAATGGACCGAACTGCGGGCCAGCATCAAGAACGCCCACTACACGGACGGCCGCATCGCCCAGGCCGTCTGGCAGGCGCTCGGCGCCGCCGGACTTGCCGGTGACACGGCTCAGCCTCCCCGGCTCCTGGAACCGGGCTGCGGACCGGGTTTCTTCCTCGGCACCATGCCGGTGGATCTGGCCGCCGGCAGCGCGGTGACCGGCATCGAGCAGGAGGGGGTGAGCGGCCGCATCGCCCGCCTGCTCTACCCAAGCGCCGACATCCGGCTGGAAGGTTTCGAGCGCTCCCGCTACCCGGACGGCTGGTTCGACATTGCGGTCGGCAACGTTCCCTTCGGCAATTATCGCCTGTACGAGCCGCGCTATGCCGGGCTCAAGCCGTCGGTACACGACCATTTCCTTTTGAAGTCCGTCGATCTGCTCCGGCCAGGCGGCGTCGCCGCGTTGATCACCTCGACATGGACGATGGACCAGCTCGATCCGGCGGTGCGCGAGGCGCTGCGCGACAAGGCCATGCTGGTGGACGCGGTGCGCCTGCCGGCCGGTTGGGCCGGGCGCTCCGCCGGCACGGAAGCGGCTGCCGATCTCCTGGTGCTGCGCAAGCGCCCGGAACCCCTGTCGCGCCTGGAGCCGGACGCGCGTAGGGCCGTGCTGGACGCCGAGTTCGACTGGACGCGCACCGTGGAGATCGACGACCCGCTCGGCGGCCCGGCGATGCGTGTCGGCGCCTGGTTCGACGAACGACCCGGGCGCGTGATCGGCCGTCTGGAGCGGTCGTGCACCCTGTACGCCGACAAGGGTGGCGACCGCGGCGTCACCGCACGGCTGCCCGACGTTCCACCCTCGGAAGTGCCTTTGGTCGCGGCCGAGCGCCTGGCCGACGCCCTGGCCGGGCTGCCGGCCGACCTTTGGCGCCCGGCGCTGCGCCATGCAGCCGAGCGCGTCGCGCGTGCTCCAGAGGACGCGCGCGAGGGTTCCTATGTCGTGGCGCCGGACGGCACCCTGAAGCGCGTCGCCGATGGTTCGCTGACGGACCCCACGCTGTCAGGCCGGCCGCTCACGCAGGTCCAGGAGCGTCTGGTGCGCGACGCCATCGGTCTGCGCGACGCCCTGCGATCGCTGCTCGCCACGCAGCGCGAGGCACGCCCGGACGCCGAGCGCCGCGCCGCGCGCGCGCGGCTCAACGACCTTTACGACGCGTTCGCCGCCACACATGGCCGGTTGCGCGACCGTGGTGCAACCCGGCTGATGGCCGGCGATCCCGACGCGGGGCTGCTGACGGCCCTCGAGGAGGTGACGGCGGATGGCGTCGTCAAGGCGCCGGTGTTCGACCGCGACGTCGTGGCGCCAGCGGTGGCGCCAGCCCGTGCGGACACGCTGGAGGATGCTCTTTCCATCTCGCTCAACGAGCGGGGGCTCATCCACCTGCCCCGCATGGCCGAGTTGCTGGAAGCCACGCCGGAGAACGTCGCCGGACGCCTCCGGGAGCGCGGCCTGGCGTTCGAGGACCCAGCGACGCGCCGCCTCGTGGCGGCGGACGCGTACTTGTCGGGCGATGTCGTCTCGCGGCTGGCGGAGGCCCGCCTTGCGGCCGCGGCCGAGCCGAGGTACGCGGTCAACGTCGCCGCGCTGGAAGGCGTGCAGCCCGAACCGATCCCCTATTACGACATCACGCCGGTGCTGGGCGCCCCTTGGATCCCGGCAGGCGACGTGAAGGACTTTGCGGCCGAGATGTTCGGCTGCGACGCGTCCGTGCTGGAGATCGGCTACTCCGAGCCGGACGCCCGCTGGTTCGTACGGGCGCCGGCGGGCCAGCGTGCCTCGGCGGCGGCGACCACGGAATGGGGCACGGCGCGCCGCAACGGCTTCAACCTGCTGGAGAGCGCGCTGAGCGGCCGGCTTCCGGTGGTCACCGATTCCCTGCCCGACGGCGGGTCGGTGGTGAACGCCGAGGAGACCTTGGCGGCCCGGCTCAAGCAGCGTGAGCTGCAGCGCCGCTTCGCCGAGTGGGTGTGGGAGGATCCGGAGCGCCGCGATCGCCTCGCGGCCGCCTACAACCGCTCCTTCAACTGGATCGTCGCGCGCCGCTTCGACGGCGGCCACCTGACGTTCCCGGGAATGAGCCCGGAATGGGCCGCCAGGGCGCGCGGCGTGCAGAAGGACGGCGTCTGGCGGCAGATCCAGGGCGATTCCCTGCTCGCCTGGGAGGCCGGTGTCGGCAAGACCTTCGCTCTGGTGGCGGGGCCGGTCGAAGCCAAGCGCCTCGGGCTGGCGACCAAGCCGCTGCTGGCGGTCCAGGCATCGACGCTGCACGGCCCGGACAGCGTGTCGCAGACCGCCCGCGCCATGTATCCGGGCGCCCGCCTGCTCGTCTGGCCGGACAAGGAGACGGTGTCGCCGGAGGAGCGGCGCCGGTTCTGGGGCCAGGTGGCGACCGGCGACTGGGACCTGATCCTGGTGCCGCACGATCCCCTGGACATGCTGCCGCTGTCGCCGGAACTGGAGGCGGAATTCCTGCGTGAGGAAGTCGCAGCCTACCGCGCCGCCTGGGACGCGGAGGCGGCGAACGGCGACACCAAGACAAAAACGGCGAAGCACATCGAGGGGCGCATCGCCCGCCTGGAGGCGCGCATCGAGGCGCTGCTCAAGGAGGGGCGCCGCGACGACGCGCTGTACTTCGACGAGCTCGGCGTCGACTGGCTCAGTTCCGACGAGGGACACCGTTACAAGAATTTGTACGTGCCGTCCTCGCTCGGCGAGATCCGCGGACTGCCCGGCCAGCCGAGCCAGCGTGCCGCGCGCATGTACGCGCGCTTCCGCTGGCTGCAGGAGGGCGGCAACCGCACCGTGCTGGGGACCGGCACGCCAGTCACCAACACCATCGCCGAGGTGGCGGCGATACAGCGCTACCTCCAGCATGACGCTCTGAAGAAGGCGGGCATAGCGCATTTCGACGCATGGGCGCGCACCTTCGCCGATATCGACACCCGCCTCGAGATCGACGTCACCGGACGGCTGCGCCCGGTCACCCGGCTGGCCGGATTCCAGAACCGGCCCGAGCTGCGGGCTCTTGCCGGGCAGGTCATGGACGTGGTCTTCGCCGAGGACGTGCCGGGCCTGAAGCGGCCGCAGAAGCGTGTCCAGGTGGTGGCGATCCCGCCGTCGCAGCGCCAGCTCGACTTCATCGCGGAGCTCGGGCATCGCGCCCGCACGCTGAACGCCAAGCGTCCCGAAGACGACAACATGCTGAAGATCTCCACCGAGGGAAGGCTCGCGGCGCTCGACATGCGCCTCGTCGATCCCGGGGCGACGGAGAACGCCGGCACCAAGCTGCAGACGGCGCCGGAGATCATCGGGGCGATCGCGCGTGAAAACCCCGGCTGCACGCAGCTCGCCTTCTTCGACATCGGCGTGAATCCGACGGCCGCCAATCCGGCCTTCGAGCTGCGCAGCGCCTTCAAGGAGGCCTTGGTCGCCGCGGGCATCCCCGCCGGCGCCATCGCCGATTTCTGGGAGGCGGAGGGCAACGAGGAGCGCCTCAAGGAGGGTCTCAAGCGCGGCGACTATCTTGTCGGCATCGGATCCAGCGAACGGCTCGGCACCGGCACCAACGTGCAGGACCGGCTGCTGGCCGTGCACCACATTGACGTGCCTTGGCTCCCCGCGCACGTGGACCAGCGCGACCGCAGGGCCGAGCGCCAGGGCAACCGGCTCGACGAGGTACACAGCTTCCGCTACGTGACGCAGCGGACCTTCGACTCCTTCGCCTGGCAACTACAGGCGGTAAAATCCGCCTTTGTTAAGGACTTCCTGCGCGGCGACGGAATGGCGCGCCGGATCCGCGACGAGGGATTGGAGGACCTGTCGCCGGCGCAGATCATGGCGATCGCCACCGGCAACCCCCTCATCATCCTGCGCGCGCAGCTGGAAGCCGAAGTGGCCGAGCTGGAGGCGACGGAGCGCTCCGCCGCCCGTGAGCGCGACCGCGCCGGGCGGGAGGCGACGCTGTGGAGCGACTGGCTCACGGCGTTGGACGGGCGGATCGCGGTGGCGGACGAGGCCGCGGCGACGGCGCGCGTCCTGCTGGAGGCGGGGACGGTTGAACTGGCGGCCGGTGCCCAGGCCGGCCAGTCCTTTCCGCTGGTCAACGCCGGCGAGGCGAGGCGCCCCCTCGGCGAGGCGTTGAGCGCTTTGATGAAGGCGGAGTCCGAGCGCAGGGACGACCGCCGTGCCGCGCCGCCGGGCTCCGGGCCGGCGCCGGAAAGCGAACGCGAGGTCGGGCGTCTCGGGCCCTGGACGCTGGTGATCCCGGCGGATCCCGCATCTTCGTGGGGTGTGCACGGCCCGCTGCTGCAGTTGCGCCGTCTCGAGGGAGAGCGCGTGATCCACCACGAGATCCGCCTGAACCGGGGCACGCCGCTCGGCGCTGTGT
>JAEYOB010000305.1 GCA_023412175.1 Pseudomonadota bacterium
CTCCGGAACGGCGGGTTCCGGCGGCACCGTCCGGTAAGGCACGCCATCGGGCGGCCTCCCTAATCCAAAACACGGCCCGAAACGAAACCAGGGGCCCGAAGGCCCCTGGTCCGTAACGTACGCATCCGACCGTTACGGTCAGGCGCGGTTCATGCGGTTCTCGACCAGTTCGGTGACCACGCCGGGGTCGGCGAGCGTCGAGGTGTCGCCGAGCGCCTCGTACTCGTTCGCGGCGATCTTGCGCAGGATGCGGCGCATGATCTTGCCCGAACGGGTCTTCGGCAGGCCGGGCGCCCACTGGATCAGGTCGGGCGAGGCGATCGGGCCGATCTCCTTGCGGACCCAGTTCACCAGCTCCTTGCGCAGCTCCTCGGTCGGCTGTTCGCCGGCGTTGAGCGTGACGTAGGCGTAGATGCCCTGGCCCTTGAGGTCGTGCGGATAGCCCACCACGGCCGCCTCGGCGACCTTCGGGTGCGCCACCAGCGCGCTCTCCACCTCGGCCGTGCCCATGCGGTGGCCGGACACGTTGATCACGTCGTCGACGCGGCCGGTGATCCAGTAGTAGCCGTCGGCGTCGCGGCGGCAGCCGTCACCGGTGAAGTAGTAGCCGGCGAAGGTCGAGAAGTAGGTCTGCACGAAGCGCTCGTGGTCGCCGTACACCGTGCGCATCTGGCCCGGCCAGGAGTCGGCGATGCAGAGGTTGCCCTCAGTCTCGCCTTCCAGGGTCTGGCCCTCGCCGTCCACCACGATCGGCTTGACGCCGAAGAACGGCTTGGTGGCCGAACCCGGCTTCTGGCCGATGGCGCCGATCAGCGGGGTGATCAGGATGCCACCGGTCTCGGTCTGCCACCACGTGTCGACGATCGGGCAGCGGCCGTCGCCGACCACGTTGTAGTACCACAGCCACGCCTCGGGGTTGATCGGCTCGCCGACCGAACCCAGCACGCGCAAGCTTGCGCGCGACGTCTTCTTCACCGGGGCCTCGCCCTCGCGCATCAGCGAGCGGATGGCGGTCGGCGCGGTATAGAAGATGTTGACCTTGTGCTCGTCCACCACCTGCCAGAAGCGCGAGACGTCCGGATAGGTCGGCACGCCCTCGAACATCAGCGTCGTGGCGCCGTTGGCGAGCGGGCCGTAGACGATGTAGCTGTGGCCGGTCACCCAGCCCACGTCGGCCGTGCACCAGTAGATGTCGCCGTCGTGGTAGTCGAAGACCTACTGGTTCGTCATCGCCGCGTAGACCAGATAGCCGCCGGTGGTGTGCAGCACGCCCTTCGGCTTGCCGGTCGAGCCCGAGGTGTAGAGGATGAACAGCGGGTCCTCGGCGCTCATCTCCTCCGGCGGGCAGTCGGCGGACACCGACGCCATCTCCTCGTGGTACCAGAGGTCGCGGCCTTCGGTCCAGGCGACGTCGCCGCCGGTGTGCTTGACCACCAGCACGTTCTTCACCACCGGCGCCGCGGCCACCGCCTTGTCGGCGTTCGCCTTGAGCGGAACCTTCTTGCCGCCGCGCAGCCCCTCGTCGGAGGTGATGACGAAGTGGCTGTCGCAATCGATGATGCGGTCCTTCAGGCTGTCCGGCGAGAAGCCACCGAACACGATGGAGTGCACGGCGCCGATGCGCGCGCAGGCCAGCATGGAGTACGCGGCCTCGGGGATCATCGGCAGGTAGATGGTGACGCGGTCGCCCTTCTTGACGCCGTTCTTCTTCAGGACGTTGGCGAGGCGGGAGACCTGCTCGTGCAGTTCCTTGTACGTGATGTGCTTGGAAACGCCGGGGTCGTCGCCCTCGAAAATGATCGCGGTCTGGTCGCCGCGCGTCGCGAGATGCCGGTCGACGCAGTTGGCCGACACGTTCAGCGTGCCGTCATGGAACCACTTGATGTGCACGTCGCCGGAAAAGCTGACGTCCTTCACCTTGGTGAACGGCTTGATCCAGTCGACCCGCTTGCCGTGCTCGGCCCAGAAGCCATCCGGATCCTTGATCGACTGCTCGTACATGGCGTTGTACTTGGCTTCGTCGACCCAGGCGGCCTTCGCCACCTCCGGCTTTACGGGAAAGTAGGTGTTGTCGGTCATAAGCTTGCGATTCCCCCGCTGAGTTCTGGTTGAGCCCGAAGGCACGGAGGCTGCTTGGTGCCGCCTCCCGTTTGGCGAGCATTATCCACACAAGAAGAGGGCTCGACAAGCCGCACGACCCCTTGGATTTCGCCATCCTCCGAATTAGCGAGACGGTTTTGTGCGCCGCAACGAAACTTCCTGACTCCAAGCGGAAGGGCATAGACCGAATGCTACGCGACTGTTTGCCGCACTTACCGACGATCCGCATAGGCGAAGGCGCGCTTAACGCACCCTTAACCAGCGTCGGTTAGCCTGGGGGAACATCCACCCCAGCATGCGGACGGGATCCTCCATGGCCATCACCACCAGCGCGGACGGCAAGGGTGGATCCGACATCGTCGGGCGGCTCAGCCAGTTGAGCAACCGCACCAGCCTCATGGTGATCGACGCCACGCTCGGCGCGCTGCCGGCGGACGGTCAGGGCTATGCCGACGCCGCGGCGGAGATCCGCGTCCTGTCGCGCCGCATGATGCAGGCCACGCAGGACTTCCAGGCCACCGTCGAGCCGGTGCCCGCCGAATAGGTGGGGCACCGCTCCGGCCGTTTCCCAGACCTTCCTACGCCTCGATTCCCGCCAGTTCGCAGACCCGCGCCCATTCGGCGTCGCTCACCGGGCAGACGGACAGGCGCGACTGGCGCACCAGCGCCATGCCCGCCAGATGCGGGTCGGCCTTGATCTGCTTCAGGGTGACCGGGGTCCGCACCGGCATCACCGGCGCCACGTCCACCATGCCGAAGCGCCCGCTCTCGTCCGACGGGTCGGGGTAGTATTCGCGCGCGATCGCGACCACGCCCACCACCTCCATCCCTTCGTTGGAATGGTAGAAGAAGGCGCGGTCGCCGACGCGCATGGCCTTCAGGTTGTTGGCCGCCTGATAATTGCGCACGCCGTCCCAATGGGTGCGGCCGTCCGCGACCATGCGGTCCCAGGAATACTTGAAGGGCTCGGACTTCAGAAGCCAGCGGGCCATGCGCGCCGTCCCCTCAGGCCTTCGGGAAGACGCGGCGCCAGGCGCGGATCTCGACCTTTTCGAACAGGCCGGCCTTGGCGTAGGGGTCGTTGTCGGCGAAGGCCTGGGCCG
The DNA here is from genome assembly GCA_023412175.1 of Pseudomonadota bacterium. Lineage (GTDB taxonomy): Bacteria > Pseudomonadota > Alphaproteobacteria > Azospirillales > Azospirillaceae > Azospirillum. Next base: position 3,204 of record JAEYOB010000305.1, read on the forward strand.
CCGCCTTGTCCTCGCACTCGATGACCAGCAGGCTGCCGACCATCCCGGCGCCGTCGTCACCCAGCAGCGGCCCGGCGGCGAAGATGCGGTCCTTGTGCGCTTCCAGATAGTCGAGGTGCGCGTTGCGGTTGGCGGCGCGCACGTCGGCGGCGCCGGCCTTGTCGGTGCAATGGAACATGAACAGCATGCGGAAAAACCCTCCCGTTTTCTTGACCGCGGGGACCGTAGCGCAACCGGGGCCGGGCCGGAAGGGCCCGATCGGCAGAACGTCAGTGAAGCTTGGCTGCCTCGGCGGCGAAGGCGGCGGCGGGCAGCGCCAGATTGGCGCCGGGCGAGGCGCCGACGTTGATGCCGATCACCTCCCACCGGCCGTCGCGCCGGGCCAGGATCGGGCCGCCGCTGGTGCCGCGGGTGGCCGAGCAGTCGTGCAGCATCATCGGCGCGCCGTTCGGGAAATTGCCCCAGCCGAGGATCGTGCAGGCGGGGTCGGCCAGCATCAGGTGCGAGCGGTCCTGGTTGAAGCCGCCCAGCGTCAGCGGCGTGCCGGCCGGCAGCGGCTTCGCCACCAGCGGCAGCACCGGCTCCGCCACCGCCGGCACGGGCGCCAGCACCAGCAGCGCCCAGTCCACATGGGCGTTGTCGGGCGACAGCCGGCCGCGGTTCTTGCGCCCGTCGAAGGCGGGATCGGCGATGTAGCGTTCCACCGTCGCGTGGGTGCGGTACTCGCCCCGCTGGTAGCCGAACAGCACGTGCAGCGACGAGGCCGGCAGCATCGCCTGGGTGCGCGGGTTGAACAGGCAATGCGCCGCCGTCAGCACCAGCCGCGGCGCGACCAGCGCGCCGGTGCAGCGTCCGCCCAGATTGGTCTGCACCTTGCCGACCGAGCGCCAGGGATCCTGCGCCACGTCCACGGGCACGCGGCGGTCGGTGGCGCCCACACCCGGCAGCTCCGCCCGGCCTTGCGCCAGGGCAGGGCCGCCCGCCATGCCCAGCAGCAGCGCCAGCCCGAGCACCGAAAGCCTGGGCAGCGCCGCCCTCACGCAGCCTCCTCGCGGAACGGCCGCGCCAGCAGGCCCCGGATGGTGTCCTCGACGCCGGCGCCCCGGTTGAGGATGGCGTCCACCGCGGCGCAGATCGGCATCTCGACGCCCAGCCGGTCGGCCAGCGCCACCACCGCGCGGGCGGTGTAGACGCCCTCTGCCACCGAGCGGCGCTCGCCCAGAACCTCCTCCAGCGTGCGGCCCTCGCCGAGCGCGGCGCCCAGCGACATGTTGCGCGATTGCAGGCTGG
>JAEYOB010000350.1 GCA_023412175.1 Pseudomonadota bacterium
CGACAACCCGGGCCTGTTCTCGATCACGCTGGCCTTCGTCGGCATCTGGTTCTTCTCGATCACCGACAAGAGCCAGAACGCCAAGGACGAGCAGCGCGCGTTCGATGCCCAGTACATCCGGTCGCAGACCGGTCTGGGTGCGGAGGGCGCTTCGGCCCACTAAGTGCGAAAAAGTCGCACCCGCTTCCGCCAATCGGGAACGTGGTGTAATCTCTGCGGCGCCCCAAGATCTTGTCTTGGGGCGCCTTTTTTGTTTCGTTCCCGTGTGCGGAGACGGCCTTGCCCTTAGCGTTCGATTTCGCCGTGCCGCCCTTCGACCGGCTGACGCCGGAGGAGCGGACGATCGTCTCCCGCTCTCTCGACATCGGCGTCTATCCCAAGGACACCGTCGTGCTGGGTCGCGACGAGGTGGCGGACTGCCTCTTCATCGTGCAGAAGGGGCAGGTGCAGGAACGCCGCCATGGCGAGACGCTCGGTCTGCACGGACCGGGCGACGCCTTTGACCTGCGCGCGCTGTTCGGCCGCGGCGGGAACCACAGTTTCATCGCCGTCGAGGACACCGTCTGCCATCTGCTGCCACGCCCGGTGCTGGTCGAACTGGCACGCGCCAATCCGGTCTTCGGCGAGGTGGTCTACGAGGATTTCGCCGAGCGCCTGCACGCCCTGGCGAGCGAACGGTCGAACCGCGAGATGGCGGCCCTGACCATGGCCCGTGTCCGCGAGGCCTACCTGCACCCGCCGGTCTATGTGGAAGCCTCCGCCACGCTGCGCGACGCCGCGCTGGCCATGAAGACGCACCAGGCCAGTTCGGTGCTGGTGCGCGACGGGGAACGCACCGGGATCCTGACCGGCACCGACCTGCGCGACCGCGTCGTGCTGGACGGCCTGCCGGCGACCTCCGCGGTGGGGCCGCTGGCGCGCTACGAACTGATCGTGCTGGATCGCGACGAGTTGCTGTTCAACGCGCTGATCCTGATGACCAAGCACGCCGTGCGCCGCATCGTCGTCACCGAAGACGGCGCCATCGCCGGCCTGCTGGAGCAGATCGACCTGCTTTCGGCGCTGTCCAACCATAGTCAGGTGATCGCGCTGCAGGTGGACCGGGCGTCCGACGCCGAGGACCTGCGCAAGGCCAGCGAGGGCATCGTCGGCCTGATCCGCACGCTGCACGCCACCGGCGTGCGGGTGCCGTTCATCGCCGATCTGGTCACCGAGCTGAACCGCAAGATATTCCGCCGCCTGTTCGAGCTGGTGGCGCCGCCGGACCTGCTGGAGAACTCCTGCCTGCTGGTCATGGGCAGTGAAGGGCGGGGCGAGCAGATCCTGAAGACCGACCAGGACAACGGCCTGATCCTGCGCGACGGCTACAGCTGCCCCGACCTGCCGCGCATCGCCGCCGAATTCTCCCGCCGGCTTGCGGAGTTCGGCTACCCGCCGTGCCCCGGCAACATCATGGTGTCGAACCCGGAGTGGACGAAGCCGCTCTCCGCCTACAAGGACGCCATCTTCCACTGGATCCACCGGCCGGACGAGGCGGCGCAGCTCAACCTCGCCATCTTCTACGACGCCGCCGCGGTGGCCGGCGACGCCGCCCTCCTGGACGAGGCCAAGGGCTACCTGCTGGCGCGGCTGTCGGACAATTCCGGCTTCTTCTCGCACTTCGCGCGGCCGACGCTGGCCTTCGACACGCCGTCGGGCCTGTTCGCCAACCTGTTCGACCGCCGCGGCGCCCAGCCCATCGATATCAAGAAGGCCGGCATCTTCCCCATCGTGCACGGAATCCGGGCGCTGGCGCTGAAGAAGCACATGACGGAGACCAACACCGTCGAGCGGATCTGGGCGCTGGCCGACAAGCGGGTGATCGACCGCAAGCTGGCCGGCGAACTTGCGGACGCCTTTACCTTCCTCTCCACGTTGCGCCTGAAGGCGCGCATCGACGTGGCGCACGAGGTGAAGATCGACAACACCGTCCGCCCGGCCGAGATGACGAAACTGGACCGGGAGCAGTTCAGAGACTGCCTGGCATTGGTGAAGACCTTCAAGGAGTTCATCTCCTACCACTTCCATCTGAACATGCACTGAGCCGGAGCCCGCGATGCTGACCGATCTGAAGTCCCGCCTGAAGGGCCAGCAGCTGAGCGACCCGGAGTACGGCTTCCTGCTGTCCGAGGAGGACACCGGCGAGGTGGTTGCCATCCATTGCGACGCCACCTCCTACGACCCTGCCGGGGCCGAGCTGCGCGCGCTTGCGGCGGTGCGCATCCGCGGCAACCGCATCCTGGCGAGCCAGCACCTCGCCGTCGCCTTCCGGCCGGCCGAGCCGCCGGAGCCGGCTCTGGGCCGCTTCCTGCACCTGATCGGCAACCGGCCGCTGGTCGGCTACTACCTGGACTTCACCGTCGGGCTGGTGGAGCGCTGCGTTCAGCCGATGATCGGCATCCCGCTGCCCAATGACCGCATCGAGGTGTCGAGCCTGTACTACGAGAGCCGGCTGAAGGTGCCGGGGAAGAACGCGCTGGACCTGCGGCTGGATTCCATCGTCAAGGCGCTCGGCCTGCCCGAGCGCGGCGGCGAGGACGCCTATTCCAACGCGCTGGCCTCGGCCATGGTGTACCTGCGGCTGCGTCCGACAGCGTAATCGATGATTTTGTGCTGAGGCTCGGCCCCTTCGGGCTCAGGCCCGTCCCGGCTCAGGCCGCTTCCGCCTGTGGCACGGCGTCCGGGATGGTGAGGGTGAAGCGGGTGCCGCCACCGCGCTCGACCCGCAGGTCGGCGTGCGCCTGCTTCGCCAGCGACTGCACCAGCACCAAACCCAGGCCGCCGCGCCGCTTGCCCGCCACGGGGGCGGCCGGCAGATCGGCGGGCAGGCCGATGCCGTCGTCGCGCACGTCCATCCGCATCCCCGCCGAACCTGCCCCAAGTTCCACCACCACGTTGCCGGCATGCCCGTCCGGGAAGGCGTGGCGCAACGCATTGGACACCAGTTCGCTGGCGATCAGCGCCAGCGGCATGGCGCGGTCGACGTCGAGGATCCAGTCCTCCGCCTCCACCGTCACCCGCACCGGCGTCGGGCCGGCTGCCCGCGCCAAGCTGTCGCAGAGCTGGCGCAGGTACTCCGCGAAGTTGATCCGCGCCGGCTCGGCCGAGCGGTAGAGCAGTTCGTGCACCAGACTCATGGATTGAATGCGCCGCAGGCTCTCCTCGAAGGCGAAGCGCGAGCGCTCGTCCAGGCGGGCCGCCTGTAGGCGCAGCAGGCTGCAGATGACCTGGAGGTTGTTCTTCACCCGGTGCTGGACTTCCTTCAGCAGGATTCCCTTGTCGGCCAGTGCGCCCTCCAGCCGGTGGTTGGCGTCCTCCAACTGCCGGGTCCGATGCTGGACGTTTTCCTCCAGCGTGTCGTAGGCGTACTGGAGCGCGTCCTCGGCCTCGCGCTCGCGTCGCGCCCGCTGCATGGCAAGCAGGCCGATGGCGATCACCACCAGGACGGCGGCCAACCCGTACGCAGCGTAAGTGCTCAGCCGGCCCAGCCATTCGGCGTGGACGCTGGACAGCGGGATCGACACGCCGGCGATCAGCCCATAGTCCTCGACCGTGCGGCGGGCGATGATCGCTTCCCCGTCTCCCGGGGCGGCATCGGGTTCGGCACCGCCGCTCTCGCGTGTCAGCAACGTGCCTTCCGGGCGCTCCAGCGACACCGTGGTCCGATAGCCGATGTCGAAGGCGCGATAGATGTCGGCGAAGCTGTGGGGCGACAGGGTCACCGTCACGAAGCCGCGGAAGCGGCCCGGTTCCGCCGGCAGCGGCCGGCTCAGCACCAGAAGCTCGCCGGTGCCGTCGCGGCTCGCCTCGATGCGGCCGACGAAGGGGGCGCCGTTGGTGGCGTTCCTGACGGCCTGGAAATAGTCGCGGTCGGCGGCGTTGAGCCGCGGCGCCGGGTGCTCGCGCGAGGCCAGCACGGCGTTGCCCTCGGCGGCGCCCAACCA
>JAEYOB010000101.1 GCA_023412175.1 Pseudomonadota bacterium
CGGTGGCGGGCCGCACGGCCAGCGCCCCGCCGATGCCGCCGCCGGTCTTCATTGTCGGCCATTGGCGCAGCGGGACCACGCACCTCCTCAACGTGATGAGCCGGGATCGGCGCTTCGGCGTCCCGACGCCGCTCGCCGTCGGATTCCCTTTGAGCTTTCTCGGCCTGAGCCGATTCTGGCGCGCCCGTCTCGAGGAGTGGCTGCCGCCCGACCGCATCATCGACCCCATGCCCGTCACCCCCACGGCCCCACAGGAGGACGAACTGGCGCTGGCTCTTCTGCAGCCGCTGTCCTACTACCACGGCATCTTCTTTCCACGGATGCTGCACGCGGCGTTTCGCCGGGGCGTGCTGTTCGAGGACTGCGGTTCGGACGAGGTGGCGCGCTGGTGCCGGTGCGTGACAGGGTTTCTCTGGAAGCTGCACCTCCAGCACGGCGGCCGGAGGCTTCTTATCAAGAACCCGGCGCATACGGCGAAGGTGGCGCATCTGCGCACGCTGTGGCCCGACGCCGCGTTCATACACATCCACCGTGATCCCTACGCGGTCTTCGACTCCACCCGGCGCATGCTGCGCACACTGCTGCACGAGTTCGCTCTGCAACCCCATGATCCGGAAACGACCGACGCGCTGGCGCTCGACCTTTACCCGCGCATGATGGCCCGTCTCGACGTGGATATGGCGGCGCTGCCGTCCGGCCGGTTGGTCGAGATCCGCTACGAGGACTTCCTGGCTGGTCCGCTCACCCAACTCGAGCGCGTGTACGATGTACTCGGCCTGGGTTCGATTTCCGATGCCATGCCCATTTTCGCGGCCTACTTGGCGCAGGTCCGCGGCTTTCCCCGCCAGAACCACGCATTGACGGCGGAAGAGGCCTCCAGCGTGGCCGTCGCCTGGCGGTTCGCCTTCGAGCGTTGGGCCTATCCGCGCCGGACTTGAGCCCTGACAAGGCAAGTCCACGCCCGCGATCTGCGCTTGGCGCAGACGCTGCCGCCCGGAGGGCTCAGCCCCAGCGCCGCCGCTCCACTGTTCCAGATCGGGGAGTGACACATCTTCCTCTGATACGGCCGCGCCGAGGACGCTGGCAACCATGTCGACCCTGACGAGCCCCCGCCCGCTGATCGTGCCGCCGGTTCCTGAGCCGCCGCGCGAGGAACTGCCAGTGAGCACCCTGCTTACGGCGTTCCGGACCAACGCCCTGACGGCGTGGCCCAGACGGGCCTACGAGGACGCCATCCTTGAGCGCCGTATGCTCGGGAGGGCGAGCTACCTCCTGAACGACGCCTCGGCGATCCGGCGCGTTCTGGTGGACAACGACGCCAACTACGCCCGCACACCGGCCAGCGTCCGCATCCTGCGCCCGATCGTTGGCGATGGCGTGCTGCTTGCCCGTGGCGAGGCGTGGCGGCGCCAGCGGCGCACACTGGCGCCGGCCTTCACGCCACGCACCCTGCCGATGCTGGCCCACCATGTCGCCGTTGCCACTGGGGTGGCGCTCAAGCGGTTGGGCGGCATGGCCGGCGCGGGCGCGGGGATCGACCTTTTGGGCTTCATGCAGGCGCTCGCCCTCGACATTGCCGGGCGCTCGATGTTCTCGCTGGAGACGGAACGCTTCGGCCCCGCCTTGCGAGGCATGATGGTCCGCTACAACCGTCGCCTCGCCCGCCCGCACCCGAGCGATTTCCTCTTCCCGCTCTGGCTGCCGAACATCTGGGACCTGCTGCGCCGGCGCTTCCGGCTGGAATGGATAGCGCTGACCGACGGCATCATCGCCGAGCGGCGACGGGCAAGTCGTGCCGAGGGGCCGCGTGACCTTTTCGACCTGATGGAACAGGCCAGAGACCCAGAGACCGGGGCCGGCTTCACACCAACGCAACTGCGCGATCAGGTCGCCACGCTGATCATGGCGGGGCACGAGACGACGGCGCTCACCCTGTTCTGGGCCTGCTGGCTGTTGACCCAGGCGCCCGAGGCGCAGGAGCGCGTGGCGGCGGAAGCGCAGGCGCTCGACCCGGCGCCCGAGGACGCTCCCGGTACGGCCCATGATGCGCTGGCGCGTCTTCCCTTCACCCGGGCTGTCGTGGACGAGACGCTGCGCCTGTATCCACCGGCCTACATGATTGTGCGGCTGTCGCTGGGTGAGGACGATCTTGGCGCCGTGTGCGTGCCGGCGGGAGCGCTCGTCGCTATCGCGCCTTGGACGTTGCATCGGCACCGACGGCTGTGGTCCGAGCCGGCCGCCTTCGAGCCCGCGCGTTTTCTGCCGGGCGCGCCGCCACCGGACCGCTTTGCTTTCCTGCCGTTCGGTGCGGGCCCTCGGGTGTGCGTCGGCGCCCAGTTCGCCCTGACCGAGGCGGTGCTGGTGCTGGCCTCCCTGTTCCGCCGCTTCCGTGTGGCGCTGCCGCCGGAGGCCCAGCCGGTGCTGCCCGTCGCGATCGTGACGACGCAGCCGGATCACGCGCCGCAGTTCTGCGTGACCCTGCGCTGAGGGCTGTGAAAGGAGCTTGCATGGCCGAGCGACACGTCCTCAACGCTCCCGGCAATTGGTACGTCGACACCCGCTGCATCGACTGCTCGGCGGCGTGCACGCTGGCGCCCGGCTTGATTGTCGGTCGTAGCGGCCAGGCGGTCTTCGCCCGGCAGCCCGCCACACCGGAAGAACGGATGCAGGCGTGGCGGGCAAGGCTCGCCTGTCCGACCGCCTCGGTCCGGACCGAGAGCCACGAGGAGGTTCCCGAGGCTGTCTTTCCGGAGCACATATGCGACGGCGTCCATCGCCTCGGCTACAACGCGCGATCCTCCTATGGGGCCCACTCCTTTCTGATCCGCCGGGCGGCGGGGAACCTGATGGTGGACGCGCCGCGCTGGACGCGCGCCGTTGTCGGACCCCTCGAGGCATGGGGAGGGATCTCGGACATTCTGCTGACGCACCGGGACGACATTGGGGATGCTGAACGCTACGCCCGCCACTTCGATGCGCACGTCTGGATCCACGAGGCCGATTGCGATGCCGCCCCGTTCGCCGACCGCATCATCGCCGGGACCGTGCCGGTCCAAGTTCAGTTCGATCTGCTGGTGATTCCGGTGCCCGGCCACACTGAGGGAAGCGTCGCCTACCTGTACGACGACCGATGCCTGTTCACTGGCGACACCCTGGCCTGGAGCTTCGAGCGCGACGGCCTTACAGCATGGCGGGAGGTGTGCTGGTGGTCGTGGCCGGAGCAACTGCGCTCGCTGCGACGGCTGCGCGATCACCGCTTCGAATGGGTGTTCGCCGGCCATGGCGGCAGTCAGCATCTGCCCGCCGATGAGATGGCAACCCGGCTTGCGGCTCTTCTCGAACGCCTGGAACCGACAGTTCCTTGACTGAACGGGGATGCATGGGGCGGCTGATGCGCCGCAACGAAAGGGGATGCCGCCTCTGGAGCCGCTGATGAGGCAGCTCTGGGGCGACTGCTGCCGAACGCAATGCGGTGCAAGGAGATGGCCGGTGCTCATTGCAGAGCGAAAAGCGTCGATTAGAGGACCGGCAAGCCTCGCGCTTGTGCGCGGGTATCACTGTGGCGCGTTGACGGCCGCCAATCGGCGAGAGCGGTCAACCACCGACAAGGCGAGGGCTATAGCGGGCAGCAGCAGGAGCAGCGACAGGCCGGACATGGCGATCTCCGAAGCGACATTGCCCATGGACCCTATTGCTGGTTTCTCAAGCAAGTCTTGACCACAGTCAAAGTCCCACTGATTCAGTCAACCTATGCCTCGACGGATCGTGCCCCGCCGGCATGATCCCCGGCCGCCGCTCTCCCCAGGGGTGCCGCCCACCCTGAACAATACGGACGCGGAGCAAACCGCGTCCTTGGAGGAACCGCATGTCGCTCACGACTCTCGCTCTCGGCTTGGTGTTTTTTGGTGCCGCCGCTTTCGCGCTTTTCACCGTTTGGGCGGGGCTGATTGTGGGTCATCAGCGCCGCCTGGCGCTGGATGACCGGTATGCTTGCCCGCCACAAAGCGCTGGCCCTTGCCCGCTCATGATCAGTGGTGATCAAGAGGGTGAGCCAAGCTGGTTGGGGGACTAGGATTCGAACCTAGTACTACAGCCGTTCTCTATCGGTTTGGGTGCGGCGTTTCCAATGAGAGCGGCGTGCCCACTGCTGGTGGCGTCTTCGCCAGAGCGACCACGCGATAACGACGGTGGGCGGGGGTGGCGGCGGGGCGATAAGCCGGTGCAGCAGGCGGCGGACCTCCGGCACGGTCAAGGGTAGAAGCTCGGCCGCCAAGTCGGCCGGGTCCTCTCCCCCCGATGGCCGCCTTGCGCACGACGGTGAGAAACGCCAGCGCCAGCATCGCCAAGGTGACGTGCCGGTGCCAGTCGGTCCACGAGCGCACCTCGTACTGGTCGAGCCCAACCTCGCCCTTGGCCAACTCGAAGCCGCTCTCGATCGTCCAGCGCGTGCCGGCCACGCGCACCAACTCCTTCAGCGCCGTGCCGCTCGGGGCGAAGGTGAAGTAGAAGGTCAGATCCCCATCCGCCAGGCGGCGCCGGATCAGCAGGCCCTTGCCCCAGCCGTCCGGGGCGCCGCGAAACGGCAGATGCGCCCAGTCGTACAGCCGCGGTCCCTTGGACCCGTCACCGGCGCTGAGCCGATGCCAGCCGTCCGCCGGCACCTCCTCGACCCAATCACTCACCGTGCCCGGGAACAGCCGCTGGCCGCTGGTGACCGCCAGCACATAGCCGATCCGGCGCCGCACCAAGGCTTGGCGCAGCGCGCTGTCGGCGCCGTACACGCTGTCAGCGGCGACCCAGGCGCACGGCACGCCGGCGTTCAGCGCGCGCTCCAGCATCGCCAGGCCGAGCTTCGGCTTGGTGGCGAACGCCACCTCATCGGGCACCCAGGCGGCGCGGCGGCGCTCCTCGTCGCCGGCCCAGGCCTGCGGCAGGTACAAGGCGCGGTCGATCAGCGCATGGCCGTGCCGGCCGGCGTAGCCGAGGAAGACGCCGATCTGGCAGTTCTCGATGCGCCAGGCGGTGCCGGAGTACTGGCGCTGCACGCCGACCGAGCGCGTGCCCTTCTTCACAAAACCGGTTTCGTCGAGGACCAGCACGGCCTGTGGATCACCGAGGTGCTCGACCACGTAGACGCGCAGGTCGTCGCGCACGGCGTCGGCGTCCCAGCGCATGCGCGCCAGGAAGTCCTGCACGCTGTCCGGGCTGGCATCGCCGGCGGCCTCGGCCAACTGCCAGCCGTTCTTGCGCTCCACCGGCGCCAGCAGACCGGCCAAGTACTGGCGCGCCCGCCGGCGCGCTTCCGGCCGGCAGAACTCCGGCGCGATCCGTTCCGCCAGCGCGTCCAGCGCTCCATCCCAGCCCACCGCTGCGGCAACCGTCGTCATGCTTGGCATCCTCTCGCAGAATGCCAACCTCAACAGCCGCCAACACGGATGATCCCGGCTGTAGTACTAGCCGGCCACGCACGACCGTTTGACCGGCTTGGCCAGCGACGACCTGACCGGCCCGACCCGGAGGGTGGCCGGTTCCCGATCAGGGGGTGGGCGGCAGGACGATGCCCGCCTTCAGGCCGGGATGATTGTCGTCCATCCGCAGTTGCGCCCGGTGCAGGCGTGCCACCGCCTCGACGAGGCTGAGGCCCAGACCGTTGCCGGGCGTGGCGCGGGCCGCATCCAGGCGCACGAAGCGCCGCAGCACCGCCTCGCGCATGTCCGGCGGGATGCCGGGGCCGGTGTCGGCAACCGAGACGCTGCCCGCCGATTCCGGCCCGGCCCCCTCCACCGTCAGCACGACGTGCCCGCCGGCCGGCGTGTACTTCACGGCGTTGTCCAGCAGGTTGGCGACCGCCTGCGACAGCAACTGGGCGTTGCCCTGCACCACCGGCCGCGCGCGGATGTCGATGGCGAAGCCCAGGCCTTTCTCCTCGGCCAGCGGCTCGTAGAGATCGGCCGCCGCCTCCGCCACCGCCGCCAGATCGACGGGGCGGAAGTCGTCATGCTGCCCCTTGGACTCCACCTGGGCGATGGAGAGCAGCGCCTTGAAGGTGGAGAGCAGCCGGTCCGCCTCTCCCAGCGCGTCCTGTAGCGCCGCCCGGTACGCCTCCGGATCCTCGTTCGGTCGCAGCAGGGTCAATTCGATCCGCGAGCGAAGGCGATTGAGCGGCGTGCGCAGATCGTGGGCGATGTTCTCCGTCACCTGGCGCATGCCGGTCATCAGCCCCTCGATGCGCTCCAGCATGGCGTTCAGGTTGGCGGCAAGGCGGTCGATCTCGTCGCCGTTCCCGGACCGTGCCACCCGCTCCGACAGGTCGCCGTCCATGATCCGGCGGGTGGTGCGATTGATCGCCTCAATGCGCTTGAGCACGCTGCGGCTGAGCAGCACGCCGCCCGTAATGCCCAGAGCGGCGGTCACCGCGAAGATCCATCCCAACGACGCGATGATCTGCCGGCTCACCAAGTCCAGCTCGCTCATGTCGCGGCCGACCAGCAGGCGCAGGTTTCCCGGCAGCGCGAAGGTGACCGCCTGGGCGGTCGCCGGGCCGCCGGCCGGCCCCCCGGTCTCGGAGACCTCGAAGCGCAGCCAGCCTCGCGCGTCCGGCGCCACGTCCGGCCAGCCCGACAGGTTGCCGGCCAGCGCCACGCCGCCCGGCGTCGTCACCAGATAGATGGAGTTGGTGTGCGAATCGGCGCTGCGCACCCGCACCGCCTCGACCAGACCGGGCAGCCCGCGCCGCTCGTACTGTTCGCGCAGCATGCCGATGTCCTCGGAAATGGCTTCGTACAGCTCGCGTTCGACAAAGCCGGCGGTCGAGCGGTAGACGACCCACAGGATCACCCCGACCGAGCCCAGGAACAGGCAGAGGTACAGAAGCGCCACGCGCAGCGTGGTGGTGCGCATCAGCCGGAGCACGGGATCTCAGCCCGCCGCGCGCAGGGAATAGCCGGCGCCGCGCACCGTGTGGATGAGCGGCATGGAAAAGTCCTTGTCGATCTTCTGCCGGAGGCGTGCGATGTGCACGTCGATCACGTTGGTCTGCGGGTCGAAATGGTAATCCCACACACTCTCCAGCATCATGGTGCGGGTAACCACGCTGCCGGCGTTGCGCATGAGGTATTCCAGCAGCGCGAACTCGCGCGGCAGCAGATCGATCTCCCGGCCGGCACGCTTCACGGTGCGCGCCAGCAGGTCCATCTCCAGGTCGCCGACCGCCAGCTTGGCCTGCGGCTGGGCGGCGCTGCGCCGGCGCACCAGCACCTCGATGCGCGCCAGCAGTTCGGAGAAGGCGTAGGGCTTGGTTAGGTAGTCGTCGCCGCCGGAGCGCAGCCCCTTCACCCGGTCCGCGACGCTGCCGAGCGCCGAGAGGAACAGCACCGGCGTGTCGTTGCCGGCGGCGCGCAGCACCTCCACCAGCGACAGCCCGTCGCGGCTGGGCAGCATCCTGTCCACGATCATCACGTCATAGTGTTCGGAGCCGGCGAGGAACATCCCCTCGCGTCCGTCGTTGGCGACGTCCACCACGTGCCCCGCCTCCTTGAGCCCCTTGGCAAGGTAGGCGGCGGCGGTACGGTCGTCCTCGATAACCAGAACCTTCATGCGCATCACACTACGCTCCCGGCCGGTTCCGGCCAATCCGTCGAAAGAAGGGGGCCGTGCAAGGCCCCCCAATGCAGCCGATCACGGCCGGGCAATCAGGCGCGGGCAAGCTTGAGCGCCACGAAGCTCTCGGCGCCCTGGCGGTTGACCAGCAGCAGCACCGCCTTCTTCCCGGCCTTGTCGGCCTCGGCCACCTTATGCGCCAGCTCGGCCGGTGTCGCCACCACCTCACCGCCGACCGTTTCGATGAGGTCGCCCGCCTGCACCGGCACCGCGCCGGCCTTGGGCGACACGCCGACCACCAGGACACCCTTGGCGCCGCGATCCAGGCCGAGCTGCCCGCGGGTCTCCGCGTCCAGCGCGGCGAATCTGAGGCCCTGGAGCGCCGGGTGCATCGCCGGCTCCCTGGCCGCGTCGGCGGCCACCTGCTGTTCCTCGGCCTGCCTCCCGATGCGGGCGGTGAGCGTCGTCTCCTTGCCCTTGCGCATCACCTCGACCTTGGTGTCGGCGCCGATGGCGACGTCGGCCACGTGGCGGGTGAGGTCGCGGACACTGTCGATGGGTTTCCCGTCGAAACCGGTCACCACGTCGCCCTGTTTGAGCCCCGCCTCTGCCGCCGGGCTGCCCGGAGTCACCTCGGCCACCAGGGCGCCCTGCGCCTTGTCGAGGCCCAGGCCCTCAGCGATCTCCGGCGTCAGCGGCTGGATGCGCACGCCGAGCCAGCCGCGCTCCACTGTGCCGTGCTCCTTCAACTCGGCGACGACGTGCTTTGCGAGGTTGGACGGGATGGCGAAGCCGATGCCCACCGAACCGCCCGATGGCGAGTAGATCGCCGTGTTGATGCCGATGACCTCGCCGTCGAGGTTGAACATCGGCCCGCCGGAGTTGCCGCGGTTGATCGCGGCGTCGGTCTGGATGAAGTCGTCGTACGGGCCGGCGTTGATGTTCCGCCCGCGCGCCGAAACGACGCCGGTGGTCACCGTGCCGCCGAGGCCGAACGGGTTGCCGATCGCGACCACCCAGTCGCCGACCCGCGCCTTGTCGCTGTCACCGAAATCCAGGTGCGGCAACGGCGTGTCGGACGCGACCTTCAACAGCGCCAGGTCGGTCTTGGGGTCGCGCCCGACCAGAGTGGCCGGCAGCTCGGTGCCG
>JAEYOB010000452.1 GCA_023412175.1 Pseudomonadota bacterium
GGCTGGATGGGGGAGGGGGCGGGCGTGAAGGACGTCATGTCCTTCACATAGGCCCTGCGCGGAGGCGTGGGAAGCCCCTCAGGGCTTCGCCTCCAGTCCCATGAGCGACTTGGCGAAGGCGTCGGCATTGAACGGCCGCATGTCGTAGACACCTTCGCCGATGCCGATGGCGTGCACCGGCAATTTGAACTTCTCCGCCAGCGACACCAGCACGCCGCCGCGGGCCGAGCCGTCCAGCTTGGTGAGGATCAGGCCCGACACGTTCACCATGTCGCGGAACACCTCCACCTGGCTGTGTGCGTTCTGGCCGGTGGTGGCGTCCAGCGTCAGCAGCGTGGTATGCGGCGCCGTCTCGTCCACCTTCTTGATGACGCGGACGATCTTGCGCAGCTCTTCCATCAGGCCGGTCTTGTTCTGCAACCGGCCGGCGGTGTCGATCAGCAGCACGTCCACCTTCTCGGCCCGCGCCCGCTCCAGCGCCTCGTAGGCGAGGCCGGCGGCGTCGGCGCCGGTGTCCTTGGCGATCACCGCGCAGCCGGTGCGCTCGCCCCAGATCTTCAGCTGGGCGACGGCGGCGGCGCGGAAGGTGTCGCCGGCGGCCAGCATCACCGTCTTGCCCTCGTCGCGGAACTGGCGGGCCAGCTTGCCGATGGTCGTCGTCTTGCCGGTGCCGTTGACGCCGACCAGCAGGATGACGTGCGGCTTCAGGGTCATGTCGATGGTCAGCGGCTGCGCCACCGGGCCGACGATCTTCGCCACCTCGGCGGCCAGCGTCGTCCTGACCTCCTCGGGCGAGACCTCCTTGCCGAAGCGGGTGCGCGCCAGCTCGGCCGTCACCTTGGCGGCGGTCATGGGGCCGAGGTCGGCGGTGATCAGCAGCTCCTCCAGCTCCTCCAGCGCCTGATCGTCGAGCTTGCGCTTGGTGAAGATGCCGGTGATGCCGTCGGTCAGCTTGGACGAGGACTTCGACAGCCCGTCCTTCAGCCGCGCCAGCCAGCCCTTCTTGGGCTGCGCCTCCTCGATGGAGGCGGGCTGGATGGGGGCGGGCGGGGCGATCTCCGTCAGCGCCAGCGGTTCGGGTTCCGGCTCTCCGGCCTGATGCTCGGGCGAGAACTCTGCCTCGTCGGGCGCCGGCTCGGCCAGCGGCGGGAGCGGCACGGTCTCGACGGCCGGGGCCGGCGGCAGATCCTCGGGAAGCTGCGCCTCCTTAATCACCTCGGGCACCGTGGGCGCAGCGTCCGTGCCCTCCCGCTCTGGCGTTTCCGGTGGGATGGATTCGAGCGCCTCCAGCGCCGTGGGTTCGCGCGCCTCCGGCGCGACCGGTTCGGGCGCGGCCTGCGTGTTCTTGGCGGTCTCTTCTTCAGGCTTCTTGCGGCCGAACCAACGCAGGATCATGGGGTATCCGAGGTCTCCAGAGGGGTGCCGCGCAGCACGGTGCCGTCCGTGCCGGTGATCGCCGTGCGCACCAGCGTGCCGGGCGCGTAGCACCGGCCCAGGCGCATCTCGGCGAGATGCTCGGTGCGGCCGACCTGTCCGGCGAGGTAGTTCGCCACCGCCGCGTCGCCGGCGGCGCGCAGGCGGGCCGCCCGCTCCTTGCGGAAGCGGCTGTTGTCCTGCGGCATGCGGGCGGCCGGGGTGCCGGGGCGCGGGCTGTAGGGGAAGACGTGCAGCCAGGTCAGCCCGCACTCCTCCACCAGGCGCAGCGTGTTCTCGAACATCGCCTCGTCCTCGGTGGGGAAGCCGGCGATGAAGTCGGCGCCGAAGACGAAGTCCGGCCGGATCTGCCGCACCCTGGCGCAGAACGCCACGGCGTCGGCGCGGCTGTGCCGGCGCTTCATGCGCTTGAGGATCAGGTCGTCGCCGGCCTGGAGCGACAGGTGCAGGTGCGGCATCAGGCGCGGCTCGGTCTCGATCAGCCGCCAGAGATCGTCGTCGATCTCGATGCAGTCCAGCGACGACAGGCGCAGCCGCGGCAGCTCCGGTACCGCCGCCAGCAGCCGGCGCACCATCTGACCCAGCGTCGGCGTGCCGGGCAAGTCGGGGCCGTAACTGGTGATGTCCACGCCGGACAGCACCACCTCGGTGTAGCCGGCGGCGACCAGCGCCCGCACCTGCTCGACCACCGCGCCGATCGGCACCGAGCGGGACGGGCCGCGGCCGTAGGGGATGATGCAGAAGGTGCAGCGGTGGTCGCAGCCCTGCTGCACCTGGACGAAGGCGCGCGCCCGGTCCTCGAAGCCGCTGACCAGATGGCCGGCGGTCTCCTTGACCGACATGATGTCGTTGACCAGCACCTTCTCGGTCGGCGGCAGGCCCCAGCTCTCGGGCTGAAGCTTCTCCTGGTTGCCGAGCACCTGATCGACCTCGGGCATCTCCGCGTAGGCGTGCGGCGCGATCTGCGCGGCGCAGCCGGTGACGACGATGCGGGCGTCCGGGTTCTCGCGGCGCAGCTTGCGGATGGTCTGGCGCGCCTGCCGCTCGGCCTCGGAGGTGACGGCGCAGGTGTTGACGATGACCACGTTCTCCAGGCCCGCGTTGCGGGCATGGGTGCGCATCACCTCGGACTCGTAGGTGTTCAGGCGGCAGCCGAAGGTGACGATCTCGGGCGTCTTGCGCAGCGCGTCGCTCATACTCGTACCAGTTCGGGCGACAGCCGCCCGGTGAAGCTCACGGCAATGGGGCCGGTCATCAGGACGCGACCGTCCTCGCGCCACTCGATGGTCAGCGTGCCGCCGTCCAGGACCACGTCGGCTTTGCGCTCCGTCAGGCCGCGGCGCGCCGCCGCCACCGCCGTGGCGCAGGCGCCGGTGCCGCAGGCCTGGGTGATGCCGGCGCCGCGTTCCCACACGCGCATGCGGATGCGCGTCGGGCTCTCGACGCTGGCGAATTCGACGTTGGTGCGCTCGGGGAACAGCGGGTGGTGCTCCAGGCCGGGGCCGATCTCGGCCAGCGGAACCGCCTCGGCATCGTCCACGAAGAACACGCAGTGCGGGTTGCCCATGTTGACGGCCACCGGGTCGGACACGCCACCCTGCTCGATGGGCAGATGCAGCGTGTCGAGCGGCTGCGCCAGCGGGATGGCGGTCCATTCCAGGTTGGTCGGGCCCATGTCCACGGTGATCAGTCCGCCGTCGGCGCGCGATGCCTCCAGCAGGCCGGCCGCGGTCTGGAAGACGATGCGCTCGCCGCCGGTCTCCTCCAGCAGCAGCCAGCCGACGCAGCGCGAGGCGTTGCCGCAGGCTCCGACTTCGCTGCCGTCGGCGTTGCGGATGCGCATGAAGGCGGCGGCTTCCGGATGCCCGGCCGGTTCGAGGACGATGAACTGGTCGCAGCCCACGCCGGTCTTGCGGTCGGCGATGGCCCGCACCTCCGCCTCGGTCGGGGCGTAGGGCTCACGGCGGGCGTCGATCACGACGAAGTCGTTGCCGAGCCCGTGCATCTTCAGGAAGTCGCGCGTCATGATCGCCGTTATATGGCGAGCATAGGTCCCGAGTCCATGGCCGGGCTCGTTGCAGGCCCCGCCCGAACGGGCAGGGAGCTATGCCCACGGGGCAGGGCGCTCCTCCGATGCCTGCCGCCCACGGTCAAGCCTCCGTGCGATACTGCGGCAGGCTCGTGCCGGAGACACGACCATCCAGGGAGGCATCCAGGGAGGCGATCATGACTGTCTACATGGCCGAACGCGACCTCAAGGGCATCGGCATGGACGACCTCGCCGCGGCGCAGCGGCGCGCCATCGACACCGCGCAGGACATGAGCGAACACGGCACGCGGGTCCGCTACATCCGCAGCATGTTCGTGCCCAGCGAGGGGCGGTGCGAATGCCTGTTCGACGCCGACGACGCCGAGGCGGTGCGCCGGCTGAACGACACCGCGGGCATTCCCTACACCCGCGTGGTCGAGGCGATGGACCTCACGCCCCCCTGAAGACCAGACGCTTGGAGGCGGCGAAGTTGAAGAGCATGCCGGACAGCGCGCCGGCCGCCACCGCCAGCACCGGATGGGCCTCCACCACCGCGAAGCCCGCCTCCAGCGCCACCGAGACGCCGTAGTTCACCAGGCCGCCCATGGCGTTGGCGGCGAGGAACGCCGCCCATTGCCGGTGCAGCGGCGTGCGCTCGGCGTGGCGGAAGGTGAAGCTGCGGTTGAGCGCCCAGGTCACCGTCGCGGCGGCGAGGAACGAGGGGATGCGCGCGGCGAAGAACTCCAGGCCCGCCCAGATCCCGGCATACACCACCGCCGTATCAACCACGAAGCCGACGACGCCGACGAGGCCGAACTTGCCGAACTGCACCGCCAGCCGGCCAAGGCGGCTGTCCAGCAGCCGCGCGGTCGCCGCGATCATGGCGCCGGTCGGGCGCCGGCCTGCGCCGGTCCGGCGGCCGGGGCGGAGTGGGCGGCCGAGTTGGGGGCGGGGATCGCGAGATAGCGCAGGCGCTTGATCTCGCGCCGGCCGTGCGTCACCGTGTCGAGGATCAGGCCGCACATCAGGCTGAGGAAGGCCAGCACCATGGTGCCGGTGGCCAGCACCGCGGTGGGCAGGCGCGGCACCAGGCCGGTGCTCCAGTAGGTCAGGAAGATCGGCACCACCAGCGCCAGCGAGGCTGCGGCCAGCACCCCGAAGATCGCGGCGAAGAACGGCAGCGGCCGTTCCTCCTTCACCAGCACCAGGATGGTCCTCAGGATGCGGAAGCCGTCGCGATAGGTGCGCAGCTTGCTGATCGAACCCTCCGGGCGGTCCTTGTAGGGGGTCTTCACCTCGGCGATGGGCATGCGCAGTTCCAGCGCGTGCACCGTCAGCTCGGTCTCGGTCTCGAAGCCGGAGGCGAGCGCCGGGAAGCTCTTGACGAAGCGGCGCGAGAACACCCGGTAGCCCGACAGCATGTCCTGGATGCGGTGGCCGAACACCTCCGCCACCAGGCCGGTCAGCACCCTGTTGCCGAAGCGGTGGCCGGGGCGGTAGGCGGCGATGATGTCCGTCACCCGCGCGCCGTTGACCATGTCGAGCTGCTCCTCCCACAGGCGCCGGACCATCATCGGCGCGCTCGGGGCGTGGTAGGTGTCGTCGCCGTCCGCCAGCACGTAGATGTCCGCCTCGATGTCCGAGAACATGCGGCGCATGACGTTGCCCTTGCCCTGCAAGGGTTCCGTGCGCACCACCGCGCCGGCCGCGCGGGCGACCTCGATGGTGCGGTCGGAGGAGTTGTTGTCGTAGACGTAGATGGTGGCGTCCGGCAGCGCTGCGCGGAAGTCCTCCACCACCTTCCCGATCGCCGCCTCCTCGTTGTAGCAGGGGAGCAGCACCGCGACGCTGCACGGCAAGGGAGCGGGCCGCGGCGACTCCGGCGTGGCGGGGACGACGGCCGGGGGGCGGGGGAGGGTCGTGGTGGACATGGCCTGCGGCGGCTGCAATGGAGTCTCCGGAATAAACACCATCTTCTCCCCGCTATTCCACTGTGGAAATGCGATTCCCCGAACGCGGGGCGACGCCGCGGACAACCGATGCGGGCGCACGCTGCGGGCGGAGTGCCCCCGATGCGTAAACGTCCGAGTCCCGCGGACGGGCCGGGAGCGATAGGGGTACGCCTTTCAGCGGCGGACCGGGCAGAGGTTGAGCGTTTCGCCGAGGTTGTTCGGGACCGGGCGGCAGCCCTGCGGATCCAGCGTCAGACCCAGCAGCGCCGCCGCCTTGGCGGCGCCGGGCGTGTCCGGGATGGTGCTCAGCATGAGGAACGGGCCGTCGTGCTCCGCCACCTGCTTCTCAAGGACGGCGCGCATGCCGTTGCCCACCGAATCCGGCTGCAGAAAGTTCGACTGGATGCGCACCGCCGGCATCTGCGGCGGGAACAGCGGCACCACGTGCGAAATCGCCCAGTAGCCGGCCATCAGCAGCATGGTGCGGTCCGGCTCGGCCACCGGCGGCACCTCGGCCTGGACCCACTGGTGGCTCCACGGTACGCGGCCCCAGTCGGCCGGCTGCATCGTTGCCTGCACGGCCAGCAGCAGCGCCCCGGCCGCCGCCATGCGCGCCTTGACCGGCAGCGGCAGCAACCCCGTCGCCAGCACGACCGCCAGCGGCGCCAGCATCTCAACCGGCACCAGATAGCGGTAGATGCAGAACATGTAGACCCACAGCGCGTAGGTCACCGCCAGGGCGGTCAGCAGGTAGCGCGCCGCGCCCGGCGCGTCGATCCGCTCCGCCGGCCGGCGGAACAGCGAGACGAGCGCCGCCAGCGGCACCAGCACGAACAGCAGCGGCACCCGCAGGTCGAACCACGCCACCTCGCCGACCTTGATGGGATCGGCGGCGAAGAAGAACGGGAAGAACAGGCGCTCGACCGGGTCGGCCGGCAGGAAGGATTGGTTGCGGTAGTCGGAGATGGCGGCCAGCGGCGATTTGAACACATGGTTCATGTGCGGGAAGATCGGGTTCCCGTACTCATGCCACAGGTGCGCCATCCAGAAGCCGCCGGTCAGCGCCAGCCCGGCCAGCACCCCCACCCCGAAGAAGAAGGCCAGCCACAGCCGCCGCCACGGCTGCGCCGGCAGTACCAGGAAGGCGAGGCACAGGCCGATCGCGAAGATGACGGTGGGGTTCTTCGCCCCCATGGCCGCCCCGGCCAGCAGGCCGCCCGCTGCCACCCGCGCGAAGGCACGCCCCGCGGGGCCATTGAGCAGCCCCGGCAGCCCGCTCACCACCACCAGCGCCGCGCCCAGAACGCCCAGGCTGACCACGTTGTCCTGGAACGTCGTGCCCAGCAGGCCCAGCGTGCCGCCGCCCAAGCCCCCCATGGTGGCGAGGGCCGCCGCCAGCAGGGTCCGCTGCATCTCGGTGCCGACGCGCAGGCTGACCATGGCGAGGCCGAACAGCAGGGGCAGGTTCAGGCCCTGCACCGCGCTCCAGACGAAGCCCGCCACCGGGGCCGGGAACGCCGTCGCCAGCCAGTAGAAGGGCAGGTCGAGAATGGGGTTGTAGAAGCTCGGCATCTGCGCTGGCAGCAGGTCGAAGCCGAGACGGCCGGTCAGGACGGCGTAGGCGTTGTACCAGTGGTAGTTCCGCAGGTCCCAGTTGGCGTCCATGCCCAGGCCCAGGGCCAGCGTGCCGTAGGCCAGCGGGGCGAGCGCCAGGAAGGCGACCGCGATCAGGCGCGCGTGGCGGTCGGAGGTCGGCAGGATCGGCATGGGGGATTGGGGCCGGGGGCGGTTGACGTGCCCCGTTGGTACGCGACCCGCCCCTGCGCATCAAGAATCCACGAACGTGATGCTGGAACCGGAGAACGCGTCGCCGACCGGTTCGGCCCGGCCGCCGAGGTGCTCCGCCAGGAACTGTTCCGCCACGGCGTGGAAGGCCATGCGGTTCTCCGGGCGCGCCAGCCAGTGCCCCTCGTCAGGGAACAGCAGGTAGCTCACCGGCAGGCCGCGCGCCCGCATCGCCTCGACGATCTGGTCGGACTCGGCGCGCTTGACCCGCGCGTCGTTGGCCCCCTGGGCGATCAGCAGCGGCCGTTGGATGGCGTCCACCCGCGACAGCGGCGAGCGCGACCACAGGAAGGCGCGGCCCTCCTCGGTGGCCGGATCGCCGCCGATGTGGGCGATCAGCATGGAGCGGAACGCTTCCCAATAGGGCGGCGTGCTCTCCAGCAGCGTGATCAGGTTGCTCGGCCCCACGAGGTCGATGGCGCAGGCGAAGCGGTCCGGGGTGAGGGTCAGCCCGGTCAGTGCGGCGAAGCCGCCGTAGCTGGCGCCCATGATGGCGACGCGCGCCGGAT
>JAEYOB010000536.1 GCA_023412175.1 Pseudomonadota bacterium
CCGCCGGAGCGGTCGAGCTGGCGGCGCTGTGCTCGGAGATCGAGCGCTTCGCCGCTGAAGGGAACCTGGATGCGGCGAAGCAGCGCGCCCGAGGCCTGCGCGAGGCGTTTGCACGCGTCGAGCGGGCCGTCCGGTGCGAGCTGGTTTGAGTCCCGGTTGCCCGTGGCGGCGGGTGCCTGCTACGGTCGAATTTGCCAGGGGGCGTGCCGATCGGCACGGGAGGAGCGAGCATGGACAGGAAGCCCGTCGATTACGAGGACTACTCGATTCTGGTCATTGAGGACCAGCCCTTCGTCCGACGCGCCATCACGCAGATCCTCATGCAGATCGGCTTCAAGACCATCGCCGAGGCCGACAACGGCGAGACCGGCATGGCCGAGTGCATCCGCGTCAGCCCCGACGTCATCGTCTGCGACATCGACATGAAGCCGGTGAGCGGCCTGCAGTTCCTCGCCCAGCTCCGCGCCAGCGACGCCGTCGCCAACAGCCGCACTCCCGTGGTCTTCCTGACCAACCACACCGAGTCGGAAATCGTGAAGAAGGCCATGGCGCTGGGCGTCAACGGCTTCGTCGTCAAACCGCCGTCCTTCGGGGCGCTCAAGGAGCGCGTGGATCGCCTGCTATCCGTGCGCTGAGGCGCTTTGCAGGAGCGCCGGCATCAGCGGCGCGCCCTTCTCGCCGTCGAAGCAGGCGGCGTGCTCGTCGCACTTCTCGCAGTGCGGCGATTTGCAGAGCAGGAAGCCCTCGCGCTGGCAGAGCTGGCGGTAGAAGAATTTCTTCCACTTCATGTCGCCGCTGTTGAGCGCCACCAGCGCCGGGAAATGCCTGCGGAACATGGCGCCCAGCTCGCCGCGGTCGGCGAAGCCCATGTCCTGCCAGAGGTGGTTGGGCTCCAGGCTGCGCCGCGCCACGATGGCCGCCAGCCACACCTGCTCCTCGGCCATGCCGGCCCGGTGTTCCAGCAGCAGGTCGCGCAGGTCGGCCTCCTCCAGCTCGTCGGGCCCGGTGCCGTCGGGCAGCCCGTCCAGCAGGTATGTGCGCTCCGGCAGGTGCTTGCCGATCAGCCGGGTGAGGTCGGCGCGGCCGAGGCCCAGCGCCAGCGTCAGCGGCCGGCTGTCCTGCGCGGCAAGATCGACGATGCGGCGGAAGAGGTGGCGGTCGAGGTCTTCGTCCGGAGGAAACATGGGGGCGCACCATCCCGAAGGGCCTGGAAGACACCATGTTGACTCATTTCGCGGGTGCAGCAAAGAAAAACCATTTTAAAAATATGGTTTTCGGTGCCGTCCAGGCTTCGGGAGCCACGGCACCTCAAGCCAGGCTGCTGCTCCCTCTTGAAATTCCGCGCCTGCCCATCCGAATTAATACGCCGCATCGCAGCAACAGCAGACATCCTTCCATGGCGATGATCCTCATCGAAAACCTCGTGAAGCGCTTCGGGACGTTCACGGCGGTGGACGGCATCGGCTTTGCGGTCGAGCGCGGCACCGTGCTCGGGTTCCTGGGACCGAACGGCGCCGGCAAGTCCACCACCATGAAGATGGTCACCGGCTTTCTGCCCCCCACGTCCGGCACCGTCCGCGTCTGCGGCCACGACGTGCAGGCCGAACCCCTGGAAGCCAAACGGCGTATCGGCTACCTGCCGGAAGGCGCGCCGACCTACCCCGACATGACGCCGCTGGGCTTCCTGGAGTTCGTGGCGCGCGTGCGCGGCGTGTCCGGCACGGCGCGCCGCGCCGCCATCGGGCGCGTGGTGGAGCAGGTGGAGCTGGGCGCCGTCCTGCACCAGCCCATCGACACGCTGTCCAAGGGCTTCCGGCGCCGCGTCGGGCTGGCGCAGGCGATCCTGCACGATCCCGAGGTGCTGATCCTCGACGAGCCGACCGACGGCCTCGATCCCAATCAGAAGCACGAGGTGCGCCGGCTGATCCGCGCGATGGCCGCCGACAAGGCGATCGTGCTGTCCACCCACATCCTGGAGGAGGTCGAGGCGGTGTGCAGCCGCGCCCTCATCATCGGCCGTGGCAAGGTGCTGGCCGAAGGCGTGCCCGTCGCGGCCGGCTGGCGCTTCGGCGGGCTGGAGGCCGCGCCCGGCGGGCTGGACGCCCTGTTCCGCCGCATCACGCTGGGAGAGGCGGCATGACCGGCGTTCTGAAAGGCACGGGCGCCATCTTCCGGCGCGAGCTGGCCGGCTATTTCGCCACGCCGGTCGCCTATGTGTTCATCGTCGGCTTCCTGCTGCTGGCGGGGATCTTCACCTTCTACGTCGGCGGGCTGCTGGAGCGCGGGCAGGCCGACCTGCAACCCTTCTTCCAGTTCCATCCCTGGCTCTACGTCGTGCTGATGCCCGCCGTCGCCATGCGCCTGTGGGCGGAGGAGCGGCGGTCGGGCACCATCGAGCTGCTGCTGACCCTGCCCGTGGGGCTGGGCGGCGTGGTGCTCGGCAAGTTCCTGGCTGCCTGGGCGTTCACCGCCGCGGCGCTGGCGCTGACGGCGCCGGTGTGGCTGACCGTCAACTACCTGGGCGACCCGGACAACGGCGTGGCGCTGGCCGGCTATGCCGGCAGCCTGCTGATGGCCGGCGGCTATCTGGCGGTCTGCGCCTGCCTGTCGGCGCTGACCCGCAACCAGGTGGTGGCGTTCGTGCTGGGCGTGGTGGCGTGCCTGCTGCTGACCGTGGCCGGCAGCCCCATCGTGCTCGACGCGGTGGCCGGCTGGGCGCCGCGCACCCTGACCGACGCGGTGGCCGGCTTCAGCGTGCTGACGCGCTTCGCCGCCATCATGAACGGCGTCATCGACCTGCGCGACGTGGTGTTCTTCACCTCGCTGATCGCGCTGGCGCTGTTTGCCAACGCGCTGATCGTCGATCTCCGCAAGGGGGCCGGCTGATGAGCCACGCCAACCGTTCCCTCATCGCCCTGGCGCTGGCCGCCGTGCTGTTCGTGGCGGTCAACGTGCTGGCGCAGAACACGCTGCGCAACGCCCGGCTCGATCTGACGGCCGAGGGGCTGCACACGCTGTCGCCGGGATCGCTGGGCGTCATCGGCGCGATCCGCGAGCCGGTGGCGCTGACGCTGTACTTCTCCGAGACGCTGGCCGACGCGGTGCCGGCGCTGCGCACCTACGGGCAGCGCGTGCGCGAGCTGTTGGAGGAATACGCCGCCCGCTCCGACGGCCGCATCCGGCTGCGGATCATCGACCCCGAACCCTTCTCCGATGCCGAGGACCGCGCCGTCGAGGCCGGCGTCCAGTCGCTGCCGTTCGACCGCGGCACCGGCCGGCCGTTCTATCTCGGGCTGGTGGGGACCAACAGCACCGACCGGCGAGAGAGCATCCCCTTCCTCGATCCGCAGCGAGAGGCGTTCCTTGAGCACGACCTGACCAAGATGGTCCATGCGCTGAGCGAGCCGAAGAAGCCGGTGGTGGGCATCCTCACCGACATGCCGCTGGAGTTCGGTGCCGGCGGTCTGATGGAGGCGATGCGCGGCGGCGCAAAGCCTTATGCCGTCTACCAGCAGCTCCGCGCGCTGTTCGAGGTGCGCACCCTGCAACCCTCGCTCACCGAGGTGGACCCGGACGTCGGCGTCCTCGTCGTCGCCCGGCCGAGGAACCTGTCGGATGACGCGCTGCACACCATCGACCAGTATGTCCTGAAGGGCGGCAAGGCGCTGCTGTTCGTCGATCCCTGGGCCGAGAGCGACATGGACCAGCGGGCGTCGAAGACCGCCTCGCTGCCCAGGCTGTTCGAGGGCTGGGGGCTGACCATGGATCCCGGACGCTTCGTCGCCGACCCGCGCCTCGCCATCTCCGCCGGCACCGGGCGGCGCACCGTGCCCTATCCGGCGTGGCTGGCGCTCGGGGATGCCGAGCGCGACCGCCGCGACGTGGTCACCGCCGAACTCGGCACCATCAACGTCGCCACCGCCGGCAGCCTGGGCGTGCGCGAGGGGGCCGGGATCACGCTGACGCCGCTGCTGACCTCCTCGCCGGCCGGGCAGCTTGCCGAGGTGGCGCTGGTCGCGGGGCGGCCGGAGCCGGAGAAGCTGCTGGCCTCGCTCTCCCCCCAAGGCTCGGTCCAGGTGATCGCCGCGCGCGTCGGCGGACCGGTGAAGAGCGCCTTCCCCGACCGCCCCGGCCTGAAGGAGAGTACCGCTCCGGCCAACCTGATCGTCGTTGCCGACACCGACCTGCTGGAGGACCGCTTCTGGGTGGAGCCGCAGCGCGCCGCCGGTGCTTCGGCCCTGGTGCCATTCGCCGGCAACGGCGACTTCGTGGTCAACGCGGTCGAGAAC
>JAEYOB010000645.1 GCA_023412175.1 Pseudomonadota bacterium
CCGCCGGACTGCTCGACGATCCGCCCCGGCTGGCGGCGCTGACCGCCGCCTGCGCGCTGGTCGAGGCGGCGCTGCCCGAGCGCGAGCCGCACCCGACGCTCTACGATGGCCTCGCCGCGCTGCTGGAGGTGCTGGATTCGGCGCCGGTCTGGGCCGAGGCCTATGTGCGCTGGGAGGTCGGGCTGCTGGCCGAGCTGGGCTTCGGGCTGGACCTGGAACGCTGCGCGGTGCGCGGCGATCTGGGCGGCACCAACGAGTATCTGGCCTTCGTCAGCCCGCGCACCGGGCGCGCGGTGTCGGTGTCGGCCGGCGAGCCCTACCGCGACCGCCTGCTGCCGCTGCCGGGCTTCCTGATCGGCCGCGGGGTGGGGGGCGTGGAGGAGGTGGCGTCGGGCTTGCGGTTGACCGGGCATTTCCTGGAACGCCACGTGCTGAACGCGCCATTGCCCCCGGCGCGGGAGCGGTTGGCGGAGCGGCTTTTGAGAACGTAACAAGAACATATCCCGCTGGATTTTCTCCCCAAATCTGGTAGGTTGCCGGCATGAAGACCCCAGTGCCAGCATCCGACATCATCGACAAGCCGCTCGAAGAAGCGCTCTCCGAGCGGTATCTGAGCTATGCGCTCTCGACCATCATGGCGCGCTCGCTGCCCGACGTGCGCGACGGGCTGAAGCCGGTGCACCGGCGCCTGCTCTACGCCATGAACGAGCTGCGCCTGAACCCGGAGACGCCGCCCAAGAAGTCGGCGCGCGTGGTCGGCGACGTCATCGGCAAATACCACCCGCACGGCGACACCGCGGTGTACGACGCGCTGGTCCGTCTGGCGCAGGACTTCGCGGTGCGCTACCGGCTGATCGACGGGCAGGGCAACTTCGGCAACATCGACGGCGATAACGCCGCGGCCATGCGGTACACCGAGGCCCGCCTCACCGACGTCGCCAAGGCGCTGCTGGAGGGGATCGACGAGGACGCCGTCGATTTCCGCGGCACCTACGACGGTGACGGCGAGGAACCGGCGGTGCTGCCGGCCAACTTCCCCAACCTGCTCGCCAACGGCTCCAGCGGCATCGCCGTGGGCATGGCGACCAACATCCCGCCGCACAACGTCGGCGAGATCTGTTCGGCGCTGCGCCTCGTGCTCAAGCACCGGCAGGACCGCGCCAAGGCGGCCCTGGCCGGCAAGGAGGCGCCGGCAGCGCCGCGCATCGAGGATCTGGTGTCGCTGCTGTCCGGCCCGGATTTCCCTACCGGGGGCGTGCTGGTAGAGCCGCGGGCGACCGTCATCGAGACCTACCGCACCGGCCGCGGCTCCTTCCGCCTGCGCGCCAAGTGGCACAAGGAGCCGCTGGGGCAGGGCACCTGGCAGATCGTCGTCACCGAGATTCCCTATCAGGTGCAGAAGGCCCGCCTCGTCGAGAAAATCGCCGAGCTGCTGACCAACCGCAAGCTGGTGCTGCTGGAGGACGTGCGCGACGAGTCGGCCGAGGACATCCGCCTCGTGCTGGTGCCGAAGAGCCGCAACGTGGATCCCGAGGTGCTGATGGCCTCGCTGTTCCAGGCCACCGACCTGGAGATCCGCTTCGCCATGAACATGAACGTGCTGGACAAGGACAACGTCCCGCGCGTCATGAACCTGCTGGAGGTGCTGGACGCCTTCCTCGACCACCGGCACGATGTGCTGGCGCGCCGCTCGCGCCACCGCCTTGCCAAGATCGACCACCGGCTGGAGGTGCTGGGCGGCTATCTGATCGCCTACCTGAACCTCGACGAGGTGATCCGCATCATCCGCGAGGAGGACGAGCCGAAGGTCGAGCTGATGCGCGCCTTCGCGCTGACCGAGGTGCAGGCGGAAGCCATCCTCAACATGCGCCTGCGCAACCTGCGCAAGCTGGAGGAGTTCGAGATCCGCAAGGAGCACGACGCGCTGTCAGCCGAGAAGGCCGGGATCGTCGAGCTGCTGGGCGACGAGGGCCTGCGCTGGAAGCGGCTCGGCAAGGAGCTGGAGGAGACGCGCAAGCGCTTCGGCGACGACCGCCGCACCGAGATCGCCGACGCCCCGCTGGTCATCGACATCCCGCTGGAGGCCATGGTCGAGCGCGAGCCGCTGACCGTCCTGTGCTCGGAGAAAGGCTGGATCCGCGCGGTGCGCGGCCACATCGGCGAGGGGGAGATCGCCGACGTCAAGTACAAGGAGGGTGACGCCCACCGCTTCGCCATCCGTTGCGAGACGACGGACAAGCTTCTGGTCTTCGGCTCCAACGGCAAGTTCTTCACGCTGGGTGCCGACAAGCTGCCGCGCGGCCGCGGTTTCGGCGAGCCGGTGCGGCTGATGATCGACCTCGGCAACGACACCGAGATCGTGGCGCTGTTCAAGCACCAGCCCGACCGCCGCCTGATCGTCGCCTCGGAGGACGGCCGCGGCTTCCAGGTGGATGAGGCCGAGGTCATCGCCCAAACCCGCGCCGGCAAGCAGGTCCTGACGGTGGAAAGCGGCAAGACCGCGCGGGTCTGCGTTTTCGTCGATGCCGGGCACGACCACGTGGCGGTGATTGGCAACAACCGCAAGCTCCTGGTCTTCCCGCTGGAAGAGGTGCCGGTCCTGGCCCGCGGCAAGGGGATGCACTTGCAGAAGTACAGGGATGCCAGCCTGTCCGACCTGAAGACCTTCAAGGCGGCGGACGGCCTGAGTTGGACGCTCGGCGAGCGGGTGCGCACCGAGACGGACATGCGGCCGTGGCTCGCCCACCGGGCGGGCGTCGGCAAGTTCCCGCCCAACGGCTTCCCGAAGAACAACCGCTTCTCGTAAGGGGCGGCGGCCGCGCTACGCCTGCCGCGCGCCGTGGCCCTTGCGCACGCGGCGCAGGCCGGCGGCGCGGATGACC
>JAEYOB010000667.1 GCA_023412175.1 Pseudomonadota bacterium
ATCGCCCATGCAGCGTGTGACGGTGGCTGTGGTGCGACCACTTGCCGACATGCTCGAGGCGTTGGCATACCTCCTAACGCTGCACCCCCACAAGGCGCGGGCGCCGGCCGGCAGTCCGGCTGGCCATCGCCAACCTCGGACGCCCCGGAGCGCCGACGGTCCCGGTTGCCGTCTCGCTGGGGGTCGGCCTTACCGTGCTGGTGGCGGTCGGCGTGACCGGAACGTCGGCTGTCGAACATGTCGAGGCGACGCTTCCGGCCGAGATGCCGTCCGTCGTCTTCCTGAACGTTCCCCAGCACGACGATGGGAGCGTGCGCGAGCGCCTCGCCGCCCTGTCCGACGTTCACCGGGTGGAAACGGCGCCATTCCTTCATGCGCGCATAAGCCGCCTCAACGGCGCCGTCATCACTGAGGCGGATGTTCCGCGCTCCGTGGCCTGGGCGGTGCGCGGCGACCGGGGCCTGTCCTGGCGCGACCGCCCGGCCGCGCTGGACAGGATCGTGGCGGGGGCGTGGTGGCCTCCGGGCTACGACGGTCCGCCGCTCGCCTCGGTGGACGCGCATGTGGCCCGCCGGCTGGGGGTAGGGCTGGGGGACACCATCACCCTGGCCCTGGCGAGCGGTCCGGTGACCGCGACGGTGGCCAATCTTCGGCAGATCGACTGGACGACGCTCGACCTGGATTTTCCGGTCGTCCTCTCCCCCTTTGCCGAACCGCCGCCGCACAGCCTCGTCGCCGCCGTCTGGTCCGGCACGGCGACAGTGCCCGCGGTGGAGGCGGCCATGGCGGAGGTCGCCCCGCATGCCCCCGCGGTGCGCGCGGCCGAGGTGCTGCGCACGCTCCGCTCGACCGTCGATCATGTCCGCCGGCTTCTGGATGGCCTGTCGGTCATCGCCCTCGGCGCGGCCGGCGTCGTCCTCCTCGGCGCCATCGCCAACAGCGTGAGGCGGCGGCTCCACGAGATGGCGATCCTGCACGTCCTTGGCATGGGACGGCGCCCGATGGGTCAGGCCGTGGTTCTGGAGTTTTCCCTTCTGGGGGCCGCTGTCGCGGCGGTGGCGGCGCCTCTGGGCTGGCTTGGCGGGACGGCCGTGGTTGCGAGCGTCACCGGCGCCAACGCCACGCCTGGAGGCTCGATCGCCGTGGCTGCCTTCCTCGCCACCATTGCCGCCATGGCGGCAGCCGGGGCCGCGCTGGTGGCCGGCTTGCGCCGGCAGGACGTGCTGCGGCAACTGCGCGGCAACGCGCTGGACTGACCGTCACCGGCGCCGTCGGCCAGTTGCTGGCTCACATCAACGGACCATGCAAATCCGGAGACTGGTTGTTGGACGATGCGGGAGCGGAGGCGTACCTTCTGAGGGTTCAACCCGCCGAGACTGTGCTGCCACCCCAGAGAGGGACTGTGATGGCCGATCACTGCCAAGCCCGCGCCGCCTTTGCCGACCTCCACCAGGACGGCTGCTTCGTCATCCCCAACCCGTGGGATGTCGGAAGCGCCCTGATGCTGAAGCAGCTCGGATTCCGGGCACTGGCCTCCACCTCGGCGGGGTATGCCTTCTCGCGGGGGCTTCCCGATGCCGATTGGGCGGTGCCGTGCGCGGACATGCTGGCCCATATCGCCGATATCGTCCAGGCGACCGACCTGCCAGTGAACGCCGACTTCGAATCCGGCTATGCCCATGATTGCGAGGGACTGGCCCGCAACGTGCGGCTCTGCGCCGATACCGGCGTGGCCGGCCTGTCCGTGGAGGATGCTACGGGCGACCCGTCCAAACCGCTGTACGATTTCGACCATGCCGTCGAGCGCGTGGCGGCCGCGGCGGAGGCGCTGCGGGGGACCGGCGTTCTCCTGACCGCCCGTTGCGAGGCCTTGCTTGTGAACCACCCGGCGGCGGTCGATGAGGCGCTGCGCCGGCTGCCGGCCTACGCCGCGGCGGGAGCGGACGTTCTCTACGCGCCGGGCTTGCGGACCCCGGATGTCATCAAGGCGGCGGTCGAGGCCATGCGCCCGAAGCCACTCAACCTGCTGGTCTCCTCGCCGATCGACCTGTCTGTGGAGCAGATCGCCGCGTTGGGCGTGCGGCGCATCAGCCTGGGCAGCGGGCTCAACCGCGCAGCGTGGGGCGGCTTCCTCCGGGCGGCGCGGATGCTGGCCGATCATGGCCGTTTCGATGCCCTCGGTGAGGCCGAGCCGTTCGACGCGCTCAACGGGTTCTTCCGGACGCACGGCCGCCGCGCCCCCTGACCGACAGTTCGCGGGGGAGTCGCTGATCTCCTGGTGAGATTTGATATTGCGACTTGTTCGCATTCTCATACTACCGTATATCCGGGAGGGTTCCCGGCGGACGGGGCGTGGCCGAGAAGCGAGCGGGAAGGCATCCGATGACGTTCCATCCCAGAATGCAAAGCACGACCGAGGGGATTACCGTCATCGGCGACCTCCAATGGCGCGCCTGGAATGGCGTGATCGCCGACGTCTGGACCGTCGAATGCACGGACGGCGCTCGCGGTGAATATGTTTCCCAGGCTCCGCGTCTCGTCGTGGTGCTCGATCGGGTCGGCGACGGCGACATCCACGTCACCGAACGTCCGGCCCGCTGCGGAAGCCGCTGCCCGGTCGAGCGGGAACCGATGAGCTACGTGCCGGCGGGGCTGCGGGTGTGGTCGAGGGTAGAGAACATCCAGCGTCTCAGGCACCTGGACCTGCATTTCGATACGGCCGCCCTGAGCGCGCGCTTGCCGGAGGAACTCGACAGCGGCGCGATCGAGACGCCGCGCCTGAAGTTCTCCGACGACCGCCTGTACGGTCTGGCGCGCCTCATCGCCTCGGAGTGCGTGGAACCCGGCGCGCTCCACGACCTCTATGGGGAGAGCCTCATCTCCGCGCTGCTCATCGGGTTGCTGCGCATCGGGCCGAAGGCAGACCGCAAGCGCGGCCAGTTGCCGCCGCGCCAGTTGAAGCGCGCGATCGAATACATCGAGGACAATTGCGGCCGGAACATCCGGTTGCAGGAACTGGCCGATCTGACGGGCCTGTCCCAATCCTACTTCTGTTCGGCGTTCAAGGCCTCGACCGGCATGCCGCCGCACAAATGGCAGATGCGGGCGCGGATCGACCGTGCGAAGGCGCTCCTCGCGAAGCCGGACATGACCCCGGCCGCCGCCGCCGCCGCCGCCGGGTTCTCGGATCAGGCGCACCTGACGCGTGTCTTCCGGCAGGTCGTCGGTACCACGCCGGCGGTCTGGCAACGCAACCAGGCTGCCTGATGGAGAAGCCGTAAAACGTCCAAAGATCGTCCAACCCATCGTAAGACGGTTCAATATTATCCTCGAAAATCATGGTAGTTCCCCACTCCTGATCGGCGCATGTCGAATGCATCCATCGCATGTGGATACCCATTCAAGTGTCGCGGCTATATTCAGAGGGTAATGGGCATGATTTGTATTCGGCGGAGGGTGTTGGCGTCTTTCCTTCTGAGCACCACGGCGGTGGCGGGGGTGCTGTGGCCGGCGATGTCCTATTCGCAGGAGCCGGAGAAACCGATCGTTCTCGACCAGCTCGTGATCGGCGGCGTGGGGGAGACCGCGACCAGCCCGGTGACCGGATACGTGGCCAAGCGCACCTCGGCGGGGTCCAAGACGGACACGCCGGTCGAGGAGATCCCCCAGTCGGTCTCGGTGATCGGGCGGGAGGAAATGGACGACCTCGGCGCGCAGAAAGCCGACGAGGCGCTGCGCTACACCGCCGGCGTCTTCACGCAGCCCTTCGGCCCGGACAGCGACACGAACTGGCTGTTCATCCGCGGTTTCCAGGCGACGCAGACCGGCATCTTCCAGGATGGGCTGGCGCTGTACAGCTATGGGTTCGGCGGCATGTTCGTCGACAGCTTCGGCCTGGAGCGGATCGAGGTGCTGCGCGGCGCGTCCTCCGTCCTCTACGGCAGCAGCAATCCGGGCGGCCTCGTCAACTACGTCAGCAAGCGGCCGGACGGGAACCGCCTGCGCTATGTCGAGGCCGGCATCAATGACGCCGGCACCGCGAACCTCGGCTTCGACATCGGTGACAAGGTGGGCGAGACGCTGGCCTACCGGCTCACCGGCCGCATCGCCGGTGGCGACGGCTACACCGATTTCGAGGAGGGCTTCCGCGGCACCATCTCGCCGAGCGTGACGTGGTCGCCGAGCGACCGCACCAGCCTGACGCTGCTCTCCAACTACACCGACATCGACGAGACGCACAACGGCGGCGCCTTCCTTCCCTATGTCGGCACGGTGGTGGACGCGCCGTTCGGCCGGATCAGCCGCGACGCCAACTTCACCGAGCCGGGCATCGATACCTACCGTCGCCGTCAGGCCTCCGTCGGCTACGAGTTCGCGCACCGCTTCGACAACGATGTGACCGTGCGTCAGAACGCCCGCTACGGCTATGCGAAGGTGCACGAGGTCTCGGTCTACCCCTTTGGCTACGCCGGCTTCTCGGCGCGGCCGACCGATCCGGACAACCAGCTTTCGCGGATCAACTTCGAGCACGAGACGGAGGTGAAGACCGTCCTCGTCGACAATCAGGTGCAGGCCAAGCTGCGGACGGGCCCGCTGGAGCACACGGCCCTGGTCGGCGTCGATTACCGCTACTTCTCCATGGATCAGGTCCAGCTCTCCGGCTCGGCGACCACGATCAGCGCGACAAACCCGATCTACGGCGCGGTGCAGGGGACCCGCTCCCCCTACATCGACCAGCGGCTGACGATGCACCAGCTCGGCGTCTACGCCCAGGACCAGATGCGTTTCGGCCAGGGATGGCTGGTGACGCTGAACGGCCGGTACGACCGCGTGGTGACCAAGGCGACGGGAACGCCCGCCTATGACGGCGCGGAGGGCCAGCTCAGCGGCCGGGCCGGCATCGCCTACGAGTTCGCCAACGGCCTCACCCCGTACGCCAGCGCCTCGACCTTCTTCAACTCCGCGCTCGGCTCGTCGCCGGTGAGCGGCGTTTTCAAGCCGGAGAGCGGAGAGCAGTACGAGGTCGGCCTCAAGTACCGGCCGACCTGGATCGACGGCCTGTTCACGGTGGCCTTCTTCGACCTGACGCGGAGCAACGTCGTGACCGGGCCGTTCCTGGCCGAAACGCAGATCGGCGAGGTCAACTCGCAGGGCGTGGAGTTCGAGGCCAAGGTCAACCTGACCCGCGACCTCAAGGCAACGGCCTCCTTCACCGCCTTCGACCTGGAGATCACCAAGGACGCGGACCCGAACCTGATCGGCAAGACGCCGTTCATCGTGCCGGAGCGGCAGGCCTCCCTGGGGCTCGACTACACGTTCTCCGACGGCCCCCTCGACGGCGTGGTCGTGGGCGGCGGCGTGCGCTACATCGGCTCCTCGTGGGTGGACAACGAGAACACGCTGAAGGTCCCGTCCGCCACCGTCTTCGACGCCCGCGTCGGCTACAGGAAGGACAATTGGGGCATCGACCTCAACGTCGCCAACCTGTTCGACAAGGCCTATGTGGGGAGCTGCCAGACCCAGTACTCCTGCGGCTACGCCGAGGGACGGACGGCGCGGCTGAAGCTCCACATGAC
>JAEYOB010000687.1 GCA_023412175.1 Pseudomonadota bacterium
GGTCAGACCCAGCCCCTTAGTGACGCTGAAGCATGTGGGAAAAGCAAAAAGGCCCAGCCAATTTTCTGAGCCTTTTCAATGGGTTAGGAACCCATAAATTTAGTTGCGGAGGGAGAGGGATTCGAACCCTCGATACCCTTTTGGGGTATACACACTTTCCAGGCGTGCGCCTTCGACCACTCGGCCACCCCTCCGCGGAGGACGGGGTTATAGCCATCTCCGCGGCGCTTCGCAAGCCCCTCTTCGCTCTTTTCGTTCGCCCTTACACAGCGGCGATGGCGGACCGCGGCGACACGCCGGCGCGGCGCATGCGCAGCCACGCCCAAGCCTTCTCGTGAAAGTGGAAGGCCACCGTGTTGCACAGCGGTTCGACCAGCGCCAACGCACCGCCCACCGCCAGGCTGCCGGTCAGCAGATAGCCGACACCGAACGCCACGATGAAGTGCACGCACGCAAAGCTCAACGTCTTAGTCATGGCCCCCTCCTGATACGCACCAGGAAGATGCGCATCCCACGCCCCGCGGTCCAATCACTAATCCGTACCGCAGCGATAGGCGATCCCTATCGGCCTCCTACCCGCCAAGTTCCCGCGTCAGCTCGTCCACCGTGCGGCACAGAAGCGCAATATCCTGGTCGCGCGACAGCCGGTGGTCGCCGTCCTTCACCAACGTCACCCGCACGTCCGCCGAGGTCAGCGCGTCGGCGAGCCGCAGGCTGGTCTGCCAGGGCACGTCCGCATCCGCCATGCCGTGCAGCAGCCGCACCGGCCCATCGAACCGCACCGGATCGCGCAGCAATAGGTGCCGCCTTCCCTCCTCCACCAGCGCCAGCGTCACCGGTTTGGGCTCGGCGAAGTACTGCGAGGGGCGGTACCATGCACCGTCGCGCAGCAGCGTGGCGCGCGCTTGCGCGTCCAGCGCGTCCCAGATCAGATCCTCGGTGAAATCCGGGGCGGACGCCACGCCGACCAGACCGGCCACCCGGCCGGGCCGCTTCAGCGCCGCCAGCAACGCGATCCAGCCGCCCATCGAGGAGCCGACGAGGATCTGCGGCCCCTGCGTCACATGGTCGAGCACCGCCAGCGCGTCGTCGGCCCAGGTGCCGATCGTGCCGTCCTCGAACCGGCCGCTGGAGGCGCCGTGCCCCTGGTAGTCGAAGCGCGTGTAGGCCACCCCCTCCTCCACAGCCCACGCCTCCAGCGCCGCCGCCTTGGTGCCGGTCATGTCGGACATGAAGCCGCCGCAGAACACGACTCCGGGGCCAGGGCGGGCGGACGCCCGCGCGGGGGTGTGACGATAGGCTATGGTGGCGTTCCCGCGGGCTAGGCTATTGTGCCCGCCCGCCGGGGCGGCAGCGCGTCCGGTCATGGCTTCACCACATCCTCTTCTACAGCGTCATCAGGCATCGGCATCATGAATCTGGACCAGCACCTTACCACCGGCGACCAGACGGGCAACCGGGCAGCGGGGCGGGCGGCCTTCGGCACGCCCGGACGGCGCCCCCCCGTGGTGCTGCAGGTGCTGCCCAATCTGGTGACCGGCGGCGCCGAGCGCGGCTGCATCGACGTGGCGCTGGCGCTGGCCGAGGCCGGGGCGACGCCGCTGGTGGCGTCCGAGGGCGGGCCGATGGTGCGCGAACTGGACCGCGCCGGCGTCACCCACATCACCCTGCCGCTGAAGAGCAAGAATCCGCTGGTCATCCGCAGGAACGCCGGACGGCTGGAACGGATCATCCGCGAGCACGGCGTGGACATCGTGCACGCCCGCAGCCGCGCCCCGGCCTGGAGCGCCTGGATGGCCGCCCGGCGCACCGGCGCGCGCTACATGACCACCTTCCACGCGCCCTACAATTTCTCGAACGGGCTGAAGCGCTGGTACAATTCGGTGATGGCGCGCGGCGAGCGGGTGATCGCCATCTCCGGCTTCATCCGCGACCACATCCTGAGCAGCTACGATGTCGACCCGTCGGCGATCCGCCTCGTCCACCGCTGCTACGACCCGGCGGTCTTCGCGCCGGAGCGCGTGTCCTCCGCCCGCCTCGTCCAGCTCGCCACCCAATGGCGCCTGCCCGACGACCGGCCGGTGATCCTGCTGCCCGGCCGGCTGACCCGCTGGAAGGGCCAGACGGTGATGATCGACGCGCTGGCGAAACTGGGCCGCAAGGATGTCGTCTGCCTGCTGGTCGGCTCCGACCAGGGGCGTTCCGGCTACCGTCAGGAGTTGGAGGAGCAGGCCCGCCGCGCCGGGCTGGCCGGCGTGGTGCGCATCACCG
The DNA here is from genome assembly GCA_023412175.1 of Pseudomonadota bacterium. Taxonomy (GTDB): domain Bacteria; phylum Pseudomonadota; class Alphaproteobacteria; order Azospirillales; family Azospirillaceae; genus Azospirillum. The sequence continues at coordinate 2,272 of JAEYOB010000687.1, forward strand.
ACCACTGCAGCGACATGGCCGCCGCCTACATGCTGTCCACCGTGGTGGTGTCGGCCTCGCGCGAGCCGGAGGCGTTCGGCCGCGTCATCGTCGAGGCGCAAGCCATGGGCAAGCCGGTCATCGTCACCGCCATAGGCGCCTACCAGGAGACGGTGATCCCCGGCGAGACCGCCTGGGCCGTGCCGCCGGACGACGTCGATGCGCTGGCCAAGGCGCTGGACGAGGCGCTGTCCATGTCGCCCGAACAGCGCGACGCCCTCGGCGCCCATGCCCAGGCCTTCGTCGCCGAACGCTACACCAAGCAGCGCATGTGCGCCGACACGCTGGCGGTGTACGCCGAGCTT
>JAEYOB010000020.1 GCA_023412175.1 Pseudomonadota bacterium
GCTTCCGCCAGCGGCTTCTCCATCACCGGTGCCGTATCGACGAACACTTTTACGTCGCCGCCGGCACGCGCCACAATCTTGCCGGCGATCTCCTTCAGCCGCCCCTTCATGACGTCGTGGTAGTCGCGGTTCTGCGCGTAGACCGAGATGACGCCGCGGTCCGCATGCTCCAGCCGCTCCATGGGGTCGAAGGCCGGCGCGTAGGACATGCCCAGCACGACGACGCTGCGCGCCTCCGGCCACAGCGTGCGCGGGTCGCCGCGGCGGTCCAGCTTCTCGGCCATCCAGGCCATGTCGCCGTGGCGGCCGTGCTCCAGGTATTCGGCGAGTCGGGCGCGCACCTCGTCGCCCAGCCCGGCCGCGGTGAATCCCACCGCGTCGAACCCCAGCGAGCGGGCCCGCTCGGCGATGGCGCGGCGGATGTCCTCAGCCGCGGCCACGGTACGACGGGACTCCCTGGTCCGGGATCCACACGCCCTTGGGCGACTCGCCGGACTGGTAGAACACGTCGATGGGGATGCCGCCGCGCGGGTACCAGTAGCCGCCGATGCGGATCCACACCGGCTCCAGCACGGTCTCCAGTCGCTTGGCGATGGACACGGTGCACGCCTCGTGGAAGGCGCCGTGGTTGCGGAACGAGCCGAGGAACAGCTTCAGCGACTTGCTCTCGACCAGCCAGTTGCCCGGCACGTAGTCGATGACCAGATGCGCGAAGTCCGGCTGGCCGGTGATCGGGCACAGCGAGGTGAACTCGGGCGCGGCGAAGCGCACCAGATACCTGTCGCCCGGCTGCGGGTTGGGCACGCGCTCCAGCACCGCCTGTTCGGGCGACTGCGGCAGTTCGGTCCTGCCGCCCAGCTGGGTCAGGCCGCGGTAGATCGTCTCATCGCTCATCTCAGTTCTCCACGGGCACGGCCTTGAGGGGATCCGGCGTCGCCGGGATGTCGCCCTCGGCCATCTCCGCCTCCCAGGCGGTGGCCACCTCCTCGAAGCGGCCCTCCTCGATGGCGACGCGCAGGCTCGCCATCAAGTCCTGGTAGAAACGCAGGTTGTGCCACGTTAACAGCATCGGCCCCAGCATCTCACCCGCCTTGAACAGATGGTGCAGGTAGCCGCGCGAATAGCCGGTGCAGGCCGGGCAGGCGCAGCGGTCGTCGAGCGGCCGGTCGTCGTGGGCGTGGCGGGCGTTGCGGATGTTGATCTGGCCGCGGCGCACGAAGGCCTGCCCCGTCCGGCCCGAGCGCGTCGGCATCACGCAGTCGAACATATCGACGCCGCGCCGCACCGAGCCGATGAGGTCGCTCGGCCGCCCGACACCCATCAGGTAGCGCGGCCGGTCCTTCGGCAGCATCGGCGCGGTGAAGTCGAGGACACGGAACATCTCCTCCTGCCCCTCGCCGACCGCCAGCCCGCCGATGGCGTATCCGTTGAAGCCGATGTCGGTCAGCGCCTTCACCGACTCCGCGCGCAGGTCCTCGTAGACGCTGCCCTGCACGATGCCGAACAGGCCGTAGCCGCAGCGCTCGACGAACGCGCTCTTGCAGCGCGCCGCCCAGCGCATGGACAGGCGCATGGAGGAGGCCGCCTGCTCGTACGTCGCCGGGAACGGCGTGCACTCGTCGAAGGCCATGGTGATGTTGGAATCCAGCAGATGCTGGATCTGCATGGAGCGTTCCGGCGTCAGCCGGTGCTTGGAGCCGTCCACGTGCGAGCGGAAGGTGACGCCGTCCTCGTCCAGCGTGCGCAGTTCGGACAGCGACATCACCTGGAAGCCGCCGCTGTCGGTGAGGATCGGTCCCTGCCAGTTCATGAATTTGTGCAGGCCGCCCAGCTGCGCCACCCGCTCGGCGGTCGGGCGCAGCATCAGGTGGTAGGTGTTGCCCAGCAGGATCTCGGCCCCGGTGGCCTTGACCTGCTCCGGGTGCATGCCCTTGACGGTGCCGGCGGTGCCGACCGGCATGAAGGCCGGGGTGTTGACCAGCCCGTGCGCGGTGTGCAGGCAGCCGCGCCGCGCGCCGCCGTCGGTCTTCAGGAGTTCGAACGCCAGCCCGGTCACGCAGCCCTCATCAGCAAGGAGGTGTCGCCATAGGAATAGAACCGGTACCCGGAGGCGATGGCGTGCGCGTAGGCGCCCTTCATGCGCTCCATGCCGGCGAACGCGCAGACGAGCATGAACAGCGTCGAGCGCGGCAGGTGGAAGTTGGTCAGCAGCGCATCAACGATGCGGAACCGGTAGCCGGGAAAGATGAAGATGTCGGTTTCCGCGGCGAAGGGCTCCAGCCGCCCGTCCTCGCGCGCCGCGGACTCCAGCAGGCGCAGCGCCGTGGTGCCGAGCGCGACGACGCGGCCCCCGGCGGCCCGCGCGACGTTCACCGCCGCTGCGGTCTCCGCCGACACCTCGCCATACTCGGCGTGCATCCTGTGCTCCGCGATGTCCTCGACCTTGACCGGCAGGAAGGTGCCGGCGCCGACGTGCAGCGTCACCGGCACGCGCCGGACGCCCCTGGCCTCCAGCG
>JAEYOB010000056.1 GCA_023412175.1 Pseudomonadota bacterium
GGCTTTGCGTTCCAGGCCGACTTCGGGCGCCAAGTGCAGGAACGACCGGGGTGCAGAAACGACCAAAGCCGCTCGGAGGCGGCCTTGCGGTCTTGCGGATCGTCGTCAGGGACAGGATGGTGGGCGCACAAGGACTCGAACCTTGGACCCGCTGATTAAGAGTCAGCTGCTCTACCAACTGAGCTATGCGCCCATCCTGATCGGCTGTTGTGAGGAGATGGTGGGCGCACAAGGACTCGAACCTTGGACCCGCTGATTAAGAGTCAGCTGCTCTACCAACTGAGCTATGCGCCCATCTCACTCTACTGCACGGCTTCCTGGGAAACCGCCCGGCCGTACTTTCGTTCCAGCCGGCGAGGCCCGCGGTATAGCAAAGGCTCCGGGGCTTGTCGATACCAAAATGCGTACGCTCGCCGCCGATTTTTTGGGATCAGCTCCGCGGCGGCGACGGCTTCGGCTCCATCGTTTCGGCCACCGCAGCGCGGCCGGGGTCGCGCTTCTGGGTTTCCAGCACGATGTCGCGCGCGATCGGCGCTGCCGCCGTGGAACCGCCGCCGCCATGCTCGACGATCAGGCCGATGGCGTAGCGCGGCGCGTGCACCGGCGCGTAGGCGACGAACAGCGCATGGTCGCGCTCGCGCCAGGGAAGCTGTTCGTTCTTCTTCACGCCGGTGGCGCGCTCAGCCATGGTGATCCGCCGCACCTGGGCGCTGCCGGTTTTGCCGGCCATCTCGAAGCCGGGCTCGGTGATGCGCGCCTTGAAGGCGGTGCCGCCCTGCACATTGGTGACGGCGTTCAGGCCGGCCAGCACCATGTCCAGGTTCTCCTTCTTGACGCCGAGGCTCGGCCAGCTCGTGGTCTCCGTCGTCAGGCCCTTCACCTGCCTGGTCAGGTGCGGCTTGACGGCGAAGCCGCCGTTGGCGAGGCGGCAGGTCATGGTCGCGAGTTGCAGTGGCGTCGCCAGCACATAGCCCTGCCCGATCGACGCGATCAGCGACTCGCCCTGCGTCCAGGAGGCGTTGAGAGCGCGCCTCTTCCACTCACGCGTCGGGATCAGGCCCGGCCGCTCGTGCGGCAGGTCGAGGCCCGACACGTGGCCCATGCCGAAGCGCTGCGCCATCTCGGCGATGCGGTCGACACCCAGGCGGCGCGCCAGATCGTAGAAGAAGACGTCGCAGGAGTCGCGCAGCGCCCCCACCAGATCCATCGAGCCGTGGCCGTGCTTCTTCCAGCAGTGGAAGCGATGGTCGCCCAGTTCCATCCAGCCGGGGCAGTACACGGTGTGCCGCGGGCCGACGATGCCGGATTCCAGCGCCGCCAACGCCACCACCGGCTTGAAGGTCGAGCCGGGCGGGTACTGGCCGGCCACCGCCTTGTTGGACAGCGGGGTCGTGGGGTTGGACAGCAGCTCCTCCCACAGCTCGGCGCTGATGCCCATGGTGAACTGGTTGGGGTCGTAGGTCGGGTGCGAGGCCAGCGCATAGACGGCCCCGGTGTGCACGTCCATCACCACGGCGGCGGCGCTCTGCTCCTCCGACAGCCGCTTCTGGCAGAACTGCTGGAGGCCGATGTCGACGGTCAGCTGCACCTCGCGGCCCAGTTGCCCCTCGTCGCGCGACAGTTCGCGGATCACGCGGCCCACCGCGTTCACCTCCAGCTGGCTGGTGCCGGCAGTGCCGCGCAGGTTCTTCTCGTGGTGCTTCTCCAGCCCGCTCTTGCCGATCCGGAAGCCCGGCAGCGACAGCACCGGATCGCCGTTCAGCTCCGCTTCCGCCACCGCGCCGACGTAACCGAGGATGTGCGCGGTCGCCTCGGCAAACGGATAGTAGCGGATCTCGCCCACGTCGATGGCCGCGCCCGGCAGATCGGGCATGTTCATCTCCAGCGTGGCGACCTGCTCCCATGTCAGGTTCTCGCGTACGGTGACCGGGACGAAGCGGCGCTTGCGCTGCACCTCGCGCAGCACCCGCCGGCGGTCGCCGTCGGTCAGCGGCACGATCTGCGAGATCTTGTCCAGCGTCTCCGGGATGTTCTTGGTGCGCTCCGACACGACGACGACCCGGTAGTTCTGCTGGTTCATCGCCAGCGGCACGCCGAAGCGGTCGGTGATCGGTCCGCGCGACGGGGCGATCAGCCGCAGGCTGATGCGGTTCTCCTCGGCCAGCATGGTGTACTTGGCCGACTGCAGGACCTGCAGATAGTAGAGCCGTGCCGCCAGGGTGGAGAGCAGGCCAACCTTGAGGCCGCCCAGCACCAGCATGCGGCGGGTGAAGCTGCGGTAGCGGTCGGCATCGCGCTCGCTGGATATCATCGACATGCGCTCAGCCTTGCAGGAAGGCCCGGTGCACGCGGATGAACAGCCACGCGAACACGGGGAACAGCGCCAGCGTCAGCAGCGCCTGGAAGAACGGAGCCTTGAACGGCATGGCCGTGCCGCTGAACACGCACACCACCACCCACTGGAGCACCGCCGCGCCCAGCACGATGAGCGCGAAGCCGAACCACAGCAGCGCGAAGGTGTTGGCCAGGAAGAAGCGGCGCTGCGTCAGCACCGCCCAATGCACGCACACCAGCGTCAGCGCGTTGAGCCCGAGCGGCGTCCCCGACAGCAGGTCCTGCAGCAGGCCGATGGCGAACACCGCGCCGGGCCGCAGCAGGTCGGGCCGGTGAATGGCCCAGTAGTAGACGGCCATTATGGTGAGCGCCGGCGCGATCTCCGTGTAGGACGGGATCCGCAACGGCACCATGCCGACCAGCAACAGCATCACCGTGACCGCGAACGGGGCCAGGTTGCGGCCGGTCTTGTCCAGACGCTGCCAAAAGGTAACGGTCATACCTTACCAAACCAATCGCGCTCTATTTCCAATCGCGCTGGGGATCGACGTCGCCGGGGCCGCCGGGCAACCCGAAATCGACGAGCCGCAAGTGCTCCAGCCGGGACAGGTCGGCGATGGGCTGCACGCGCACGCCGCGCTCGCCGACCGCCGCCACGACGCCGATGGGAATTCCGGCCGGATAGACGCCGCCATGGCCCGAGGTGACCACACGCTCGCCCACCGTCGCCGCCGCATCCGGCGGCAGATAGATCAGCTTCGGCAGGTCGGAGTTGTCGCCGGCCAGCAGCGCGCGCTGGCGCGAGCTTTCCAGAACCACCGGGATGCGGGCGTTGATGTCGGTGACCAGCAGAACCCGCGACGACCACTCGCCCACCTCGATCACCCGGCCGACCATGCCGGATCCGGCCAGCGCCGCCTGCCCCTTGCGCACCCCGTCGCGCGCACCGGCGGTGACCACCAGCGTGCGGAAGAAGGTTGCGCCGGGCGCGGCGATGACCCGGGCGGTGATAAAGGAGGCCGCCGGGTCCGGCTGGTAGCGCAGCACCGAACGAAGGCTGTTGTTCTCGGCCTCCAGCCGCAGCGCGGCCTGACGCCACTGCGCCAGCCGGGCGTTCTCCGACTTGAGGCGCTGGTTCTCCTCATAGACGTTCCGGAGATCGACCACGGACTCGATGACGCGGGCGGCGGTGGCGGCCGGGCGCGACAGGGCGTCGAGGATCGGCGCGAAGGCGTCGGTCACCCGCGAGCGTGCGGTGTCCACGAAGGAGGGATCGACCTTGCCGACCATCATCAGCGCGATGGAGGCGGCCACCAAAAGCAGGAAGGAAAACCGCTGGGCGAGCGCGCGCAACGGAGCGGCGAGGCGAACGACTGATCCTGAGGTTCGCGTCTTCACAGGCTCATCCCGTTCAGGAAGGCTGGCCGCCACGCGCCCCGCAATTCCGTAGAATTACGGGGCCCGCGGTATCCAATGGAGGATTACACGATCAATAAGCGCTGACCAAGACGTTTCGCAACGTCTTCATCTCTTCGAGCGCGCGGCCCGTACCCAGGGCGACACACGAAAGCGGATCATCGGCAATGGAGACCGGCAACCCCGTGGCGTGCCGCAGCACGAAGTCCAGATTGCCGAGCAGCGCGCCGCCGCCGGTCAGCACGATGCCCTTGTCGACGATGTCGGCGGCCAGTTCGGGCGCGGTGTGCTCCAGCGCCACCTTGACCGCCTCGACGATGGCCGACACCGGCTCGGCCAGGGACTCGGCGATCTGCCGCTCGGAGATGATCAGCTCCTTCGGCACGCCGTTCATCAGGTCGCGGCCCTTGATCTCCAGGATGCGGCCCTCGCCGTCCTCCGGCGGGCAGGCGGAGCCGATCTCCTTCTTGATGCGCTCGGCCGAGCCCTCGCCGACGAGGAGATTGTGGGTGCGGCGGATGTAGCCGATGATGGCCTCGTCCATCTTGTCGCCGCCGACGCGCCCCGAGCGCGAGTAGACGATGCCGCCCAGCGACAGCACGGCCACCTCGGTGGTGCCGCCGCCGATGTCGACGACCATCGAGCCCGTCGG
>JAEYOB010000094.1 GCA_023412175.1 Pseudomonadota bacterium
CGGATGGTGCTTGCGATGGCGTGCGCGGCGCGCAGGGCGCGGGCGGCGTGGTCCGCCTGCTCGTCCGGGGCGCCCCAGAACGCCATGATGGCGTCGCCGATGAACTTGTCCACCGTGCCTCCCTCGGCCTCGATGCAGGCGGCGACCTTGGCGAAATGGTCGTTGAGCAGCGCCGCCGTCTCGGCCGCGCCCAGGTGCTCGGACAGGCGCGCGAAGCCGCGGATGTCAGTGAACATGACGGTCACCGGCCGCTCTTCCGAATTCAACCCGGCGGCGGTCGTGCCGCGCCGGTGCATCAGGCGCAGCACCAGCGCCTTGGGCACGTAGGTCTCGAACCATTGCAGGCCGGCGACCATGGCGTTGAAGGCGTGCGCCGCGCGGCTCAGCTCCTGGAGGCGCGAGTCCGGCAGCTCCGCGATGTCGCGGAACTCGAAGGCGCGGACGCGGTCGGCGGCCTCGGCCAGCCGGGCGATCTGCCGGCTGATGCGCCGGCCGACCAGCAGCGCCACCGCCACCGACACCAGCAGGATGGCGAGGCCGGCAAAGCCGGTGGTGTACAGCCGTGTCACCTCCGCCCCCATCTGGGCGCCGGGGACGGCGATGCCGATGGTCCATTCCTGCCGGCCGTAGCCGGTCATCTTGCGCATGAGGAACAGCATGTCCTCGCCGCCGACGCGGACCATGCGGCCCTCGGTGCGGTTCTTCAGGCTCTCGGCCGTCTGGCTGCGGGTGCGCATCGCCGACAGCGCCGGGTCCTGCATCTCGGCGACGCGCGGCAGGGGCGGGCCGTCCGTCCTGTTCGAGAAGTCGAACTTCAGCACCGCCAGGGAGGGGTGCGCCAGCACATGGTCGTCGTCGTACAGCACGAAGGCGTTGACGCCCTGCTCGACGTAGAGGTTCGACAGGAAGCGCGACAGGTCGCCCAGCGACACGCCCACCGCCACCTGCCCCACATAGCGGCCGTCCTTGCGCACCGGGTGGAACAGCGAGACGAAGCTGGTGCGCGCCTCCTTGGACCAGATGGGGTCGGCCCACTGCGGCGTGCTGCGGTCGGCGCCGTTGAACGCCTCGGGCGGAACGTCGGTGGCGCCGCGCAGGTCCATGCGCTGCACAGTCAGCGTGCCGTCCTGCCGGCCCACCCGCACGCCGGTCAGGTCGGGACCGATGAAGCCCAGGCCGGTCACGTCCGGCGCACCGCCGAGGGCGCCGCGCAGAGTGTCCTCCAGCCGGCGGGTGTCCGTCGGGTCCAGTTCGTTGCGCTCGATCAGCCGGGCGACGAACTTCGCCATGTTCGCAGCCGGGTCGAGCTGGTTGCGCACCCGCACCTCGACGCCGGTGAGCACCAGATCCGCCTTGTCGCTGAGCAACGTGAAGGTGTTCCGCCCGGCGCTGACCAGACCGAGGATCAGCACGCTCGCCACCGCCGCCAGCATCAGCGAGCCGAAGCCGGCCACCAGCACCGCTGCGATGGGCAGGTGGAAGCGGCGGCGCGTTCGGAGACTCGCTCCGGGCTGGGGATCGGCGGTGTCGGCCATGCCGGCCAAACTATCCGCGCAATCCCCGGCGGGCAACGGCGCAGGGCCGGAAAATGCGGATTGTCACGTCACCGGCACGGTCCGTCGGCGTTACTCCGCGATCACCTTCACCATCGGCCTTGCCTGCACCGGCGTGCCGGGGGGCAGGTCGTTGATGATGCGGAACAGTTCCTCGGCGTGCGGCTCATTGGCCATGCGGGCGACGAAGCCCTCGACGGTGTCGCCGGGCCGCACCGGCAGCGTGCGGATGCGTTCCGGCCGGTAGCCGGCCGCCTCGCTCTGCGACAGTCGGTGGAAGCTCATGGCCGTTTGCCGGAACGCCGGGTCGTAGCGGCGCAGGCTGCCGGCCGGCGCCAGGAAGGTGAAACGGTACAGCGTGTCGCCGCCGACCGACACGGCCACCAGCCGCGCGTCCACCTGACCCTGCTCGGTCTCGGCCTGGGTGACGGCGGTGGCGGCGGGCAGGCCGTTGATGTCCAGGCTCTGCACCTCCTGCGCGCGGCTGCCCTGGAGGGCCTGGCCAAGGAACTCGGCCGGGTCGCGCACACCCGGCGCCCGGCCGCCGTCGAACACCATCACCACGCCTTCCGGCCCCTTGGCCGCCACCTGCTCGGCACCGTTCAGCAGGCTGTATCCCTGCGGCACGGTGAAGCCGATGCCCAGTTTCGGGTGCACGAAGCTGTTGCCGCGCACGAAGCCGTTCTCCGGGCTGTCGCCCCAGATCGCCCCGTTGATGGCGGTCATGTACGGCTCGACCGGGCGGGCCCCGCCGGGAGACAGCCGGCGCGCCAGCTCGGCGGCGTGCGCGACGCGGTCCTCGGTCTGCGGGTGGCTGGCGAAGAAGTCGAAGCCTTCGCTCTTCTTCTTGCCGCTCCTCAGCGCCTCGTACTGGGCGTAGCGGTTCATGGTCTCCAGGAACGTCGCCATGGCCATCGGGTCGTAGCCAGCGGCCTGGAGGAGTTCCACGCCCGCCTCGTCGGCCTGCGTCTCCTGCCCGCGCGAGTAGCTGGCGATGTAGAGGTTCGAGCCGAGCCCGAGCACCTGGGCGATCTCCGGGCTGCCGAGCACGGCGCCGACGCCCGCCGCCAGCAGCCCGGCGATGGTCGAGCGGTTCATGCGCGAGGTGGAGTGATGGTGCAGCACGTGCCCCATCTCGTGCGCCATGACGCCGGCCACCTCCGCCTCGTCCTTGGCGAGCGCCAGCAGCCCGCGCGTCACGTTGACGTAGCCGCCCGGCAGCGCGAAGGCGTTGACCACATCGCTGTCCAGCACCGTGTAGGTCCAGCGCACGTCGCCCCGCGCCACCGAGGAAAGGCGGCGGCCGATGTTCTGGACGAGCGCCTGCACCTTGGGGTCGCGGTACTCGCCGCCGTACTGCTGCACGAGCTTTGGATGCTCCTGGGCGCCCAGCGCCTCCTCGCCGGATTGGGCGGGCGCGGGGCCACTGCACGCGACGAGCATGAGGGCGGTCATAAGACCGAGGATCGGGTTGCGGCGGGGCGACATGGGCGGCACCCTTGTGACAACGTTTCCAACCATGATGAACCGCGGCGCGCCGCGGAATGTTCCGCCCATGCTTGCCCCCACGCTTGGTCGCATCGCCCTGCTGCTGCCCGCGCTGCTTCTGCTGGCCGCCGCGTCGCCGGCCGACCGGTTGCCGGTGACCGGACACGGGCGCGTGGCCGCCGTGCCCGACGGCGACACGCTTGAGC
>JAEYOB010000097.1 GCA_023412175.1 Pseudomonadota bacterium
CTTCTTCACGAGGGGGCAGTCGCTCTCGGCAAGCGGGCGGAACGCCTTGTCGCCGGGAATGGTGCGGACGAACTTGTAATAGTCCCACGGAGCCTTCGACTCCGCCGGCGTCTTCACCTCAAAGAGGTGCATGTCGCGGATGACGCGCCCGTCCTCGCGCAGCGCGCCGTTCTTCGTCATGAAGTCGTTGATCGGCAGCTCCCTCATCTTCGCCGTGACGGCGTCGCCGCGGTCGGTGCCGGCGGCCTGGGCGGCCTTGAGGTAGTGCGTCACCGCGCTGTAGACGCCGGCCTGGTACATGGAAGGCATCACATTGCGCTTCTCGAAGAAGCGCTTGGCGAAGGCGCGGGTCTCGTCGTTCATGTCCCAGTAGAACGGGCTCGTCAGCATGACGCCCTGGGTGGCTGACAACCCTAGGGAGTGGACCTCGTTGATGGCGAGCAGCAGGGCGACCATCTTCTGGCCGGCCTGCGTGAGGCCGAACTCCGCCGCCTGCTTGAGAGCGTTCTGGGTGTCGGCACCGGCGGTCGCCAGGGCGACGACCTGCGCCTTGGAACCCTGCGCCTGCAACAGGAAAGACGAGAAGTCGGCGTTGTTGGCGGGCATGCGGACGTTGCCCAGCACCTTGCCGCCGTTCGTCTTCACCACGGCCGAGGTATCGCCCTCCAGTGCGTGCCCGAAGGCGTAGTCGGAGGTGAGGAAGAACCAGTTCTTGAAGCCCGACGCCACCACCGCCTCGCCGGTCACGTGGGCGAGCGCATAGGTGTCGTAGGTCCAGTGCGCGCCGTTGGGCGTGCAGGCCTTGCCCGTCAGGTCCGACGCGGCCGGGCCGGAGAACATGACGACGCGGTTCTTCTCCTTGGTGACCTGCTGCACCGCCAGCGCGACGGCGGAGTTGGGCACGTCGACGATGGCGTCCACCCCGTCAACGTCGTACCAGCGCCGGGCCGTGCTGGAGCCGACGTCAGCCTTGTTCTGGTGGTCGGCGGAGATGACCTCCACCGGAAGGTTGCCGATCTTGCCGCCGAAATCCTCGACCGCCATCTGCGCCGCAACGATGGCGCCCTGGCCGGTGTTGTCGGTGAGCTGCCCCGACAGATCGGTCAGCACGCCGATCTTGATGCGGTTGTCGGTGAACTCGGCGTGCGCCGCCTGGGTGAACACGCAGCCGGCCAGAGCAACGGCCAATGTGTAACGCTTCATGATGATCCTCCCGAAGGTCGGTTGTTGGTTTGCGGGCGATGGGGCGCGGGCGCCTCAGCCCTGTTCCTTCTTGGCCGCCGCTGCGTGCAGCCCGGCCAGCCGCCCGAAGACGGCACCGCGAAGCACGGAGGTCGAGCCGGTGTAGACCTGGTGGTAGATGCCGACCGTCTCGCCCGCGGCGTAGAGGCCGCGGATGACCCGGCCGTCGGTGTCCAGCACCTGGGCGTCGGTGTTCACCTTCAGCCCGCCAAAGGTGAAGCAGTTGGCCGAGATGAGCGGATAGGCGCGGAACGGGGGCTTGACGATCGGGCGCGCCCAGTTGGTCTTGGGCGGCGTGAGGCCGGTGGTGGCGAGGCCGTCCACGCGCATCGGCTCGAAGGTCCCGCCCGTCGGGCAGGACCGGTTGTACGCGGCCACCGTCGCCAGCACCGCCTCCTCCGGCAGGCCGAGCTGCCGGACCAGCCCTTCCAGGGTGTCGGACTCGTAGGCCGGCTGCTCGGAGCGGATGCTGGTGCGCCAGCGCGGGATGTCCTCGACCTGATCGTCGAAGATCACGTAGGCGATGCCCTCGGGCTGGTCGGCGATGATGCGCGTGATGTTGTCGTAGGTGGCGTCGGCGGTGCCCGGCGCCTCGTCCAGGAAGCGCTCGCCACGCTTGTTGACGATGATGCCGTACGGCCAGATGAAGATCACCGCCTGCGGCTGGCGCGAGCGCGGATCCACCGGCTCGGCATGGTAGGAGCCGAAATCGCCGGCCGGCGCCGCCCCGGCGGCCAGGGCCATCCGGATCCCCTCGCCCTTGTTGTAGTAGCCGCCGCGCGCCACCGGGCGGATGTTGCGGGCCCGCGCGCCCATGTAGCGGGTCAGCATCTCGGAGTTGCCCTGGTAGCCGCCGGACGCCAGAACCACGGCGCCGGCGCGCAGGTCGCTGCGCACGCCGTCCGGGCCGACCGCCGCCACGCCGTCGATGCGCCCCGTGCCGTCGCGCAGCAGATCGACTGCGGTGGTGCGGTACAGGACGCGGGCGCCCAGCGTCTTCGCCTCGGCCATCAGCCGCTCGATCATCGCGAGACCGCCGCCCTGCGCGGCGATGCGGGTGGTGTTCTGCGTGAGCAGGTAGATGGGCTGCGGTTCGAAGCGCAGGCCGAAGCTCTTGAGCCAGGCGATCGTCGAGGGCGCGCTTGCCGCGAACTGCGAGATCACCTCGGGATCCGGGAACGGGTGCGCCTTCACGTAATCCGGCCAGTTTTCGTAGGGCTGGGCGACGGCGGACAGAACGTTCGGGTCGAGGTTGATGCCGGCGTTCGCCGCGAAATGCTCCTCGAAGTCGTCCGAGATCTCGGAGTCGTTCTTCATCCGCATGTAGGCTTCGGTCCAGCGGGTACCGCCGCCGAACTCCTCCTCGGGCGCACGCTCCAGGAGCGTGACGGACAGCCCCCCCTGGAGGGCCGAGACGGCGGCCGAGAGCCCGGCGATGCCGCAGCCGACGACGATGAGATCGGTCTTGATGGATGCATCCTGCATGGGGTTTGTCCTCCGGTATTTTCTTAGGCGTTGCCGGCTGCCGATTTGGCCGGGGCAGGCCGATGGTTGTCCTGATCGGTGATGTCCGTCCGGTCGGCGACCACGACGCCGGACTCGACCAGCGCCGCGATCTCGGACGTGTCGAAACCGAGGCCGGCGAGCACCGCGCGGGTGTCCTGGCCGACACGGGGCGGATCGCGGCGGATCGCGAACGCGACGTCCGGCAGATTGATCGGCAGCTTCGGCAGCTCGGTCCGAACGCCATTCGGCAGTTCCGTCGGCATCAGGCCGCCGGTCGCCTTCAGGTGCGGGTCGGTGAAGAGATCCTCCGGCCGGGCGATCGGGGCGAACGGGATGGACGCCCGCTCGCACAGCGCGATCGCCTCGTCGAGCGACAGCGCGGCGAAGATCGCCGCCAAGGCCGGCAGCAGCCGCGGCCGGGCCTTGATCCGGTCGTTGTTCGTGTGGAACTCCGGATCCTCGAACAGGTCCGTCCGGCCGATCTCCTTGCAGAAGCGCTGCCAGTGGTTGTCCGTGGTGATGCCGACGAAGATCTGTCGGCCGTCCGCCACGGCGAACGGCTCGTAGACCGCCCAGGCGGACACGCGCTCCGGCATCGGCGGGATCGGCTCCGCGGATTGGGCGGCGTAGCAGAGGTGCTGCCCCATCAGGAAGACGGTGGTCTCGAACAGCGCCGATTCCACGAGCTGGCCGCGCCCGGTGCGGTCACGCTCCCGCAGGGCGACCAGCGTGGCGATCACCGCGAACATGCCGCCGGTGATGTCCACCACGGAGGTGCCGGCGCGCAGGGGACGCCCGCTCGGCCCCGTCATGTACGCAAGGCCCGACATCATCTGGACCACTTCGTCCAGCGCCAGACGCTTTTCGTACGGGCCCTCCAGGAAGCCCTTGAGGCTGGCATAGACGAGGCGCGGATTGATCTCGGCCAGCGTCGGATAGCCAAGCCCCAGGCGGTCCATGGTGCCGGGGGCGAAGTTCTCGACCAGGACGTCGGCCTGCCTGATCAGGCGGTGCGCAATCTCCCGCCCTTCCGGCGTCTTGAGATCGACGGCGATGCTGCGCTTGTTCCGGTTGAAATAGCCGAAGTAGCCGGTGCCGAAGCCCTTGAGATGGCGGGTCGGCTCGCCGTGGGGAACCGGCTCGATCTTCACGACGTCGGCACCGAGGTCGGCGAGGATCATGGCGCAGGACGGCCCCATGACGGTGTGGCCGAAATCGAGCACCGTGATCCCGTCGAGGGGAAGGCGGTCGGATTGGCTCATGGCCGTTCTCCGGTGAAGGACCGAGGCGCGGGTCCGTCATAGCGGTAGGGAATGGACGGCGGCATCGGCCCCTTGATCCGCCCGCCCTGCTGCGACTGCTCCCAGGCGTGGGACAGGATGCCGACCGAGCGGGAGAGGATGAACAGCCCCCGGCCGAGCGCCGGCGGGAAGCCGAGTTCGCTGTAGATCACCCCGGTCGCGCCGTCGATGTTCATGGGCAGCCGCTTGCCCTTGAGGGCGGCCAGCCGCTCCTCCACGGCGACGGCGATGGCCGCGACGCCACCCGGCACGGCGCCGGCGAGACGGGCCTCCTCGACCAGGGCCAGCAGGCGGCCCGCCCGTGGGTCCACCGGATGGAAGCGGTGGCCGAAGCCGGGGATGTGCTGCCGCCGCTCCAGCCGGCCGCGCAGTTCGGCATCGACGGTATCGGCGAGCGATGCGCCTTCGTCACGGCGGGCCGCAATGGCGGCGTACAGCTCCATGCATTGCTGGCCGGCGCCGCCGTGGACATCGCCCAGGGCGTTGATAGCCGAGGCCATGGCGTTGTTGATGCCGACGCCGCAGGTGGCGCTCATCCGGGCGATCGCGATGGACGGCGCCTGCGGGCCGTGGTCCACCGCGGCCACCAGGGCGGCCCCGAGCAGTTCCCCCTGGATGCGGGACGGCATCTCGCCGCGCAGCATCAGCCAGATCATGTCGGGGAAGCCGATGGTCCCGATCAGGTCCTGGATCGGATAGCCGCGCACGCGGATCGAGCCGGGTTCGATGTCGATGATTTCAGTCCGCCACCAGTCGCTGGCAGCGTTCGTGGTCGTCTCGGACATGAGCGTACCCTCTTGCTGGAATCGGCCGCTCAGCCGAGGACGAAGGGATTGGCGCGGTTCGGCTTGGTGGTGATCCACACGCTCTTGGTCTGGAGGTATTCCTTGATCGCCTCGGCTCCGCCCTCGCGGCCGAGGCCCGAGCGCTTGTAGCCGCCGAACGGCGTGGTGAAGCTGGTCGCGCGGTAATTGTTCACCCACACCGTGCCGGCCCGCAGCCGGTCCACGCAGTACAGCGCCCGGTGCAGATCGCGCGTCCACACCCCGGCGGCCAAGCCGAAATCGACGTCGTTGGCGATGCGCAGCGCGTCGTCCTCGTCGGTAAACTTCAGAACCGTGAGCACCGGCCCGAAGACCTCCTCCTGGGCGATGCGCATGTCGTTGCGCACCCCGGTGAAGATGGTCGGCGCCACGAACTGCCCCTGGCCGTACTCCGGCCCCGACAGGGCGTGGCCGCCCAGGACGCATTCCGCGCCCTCCTCCTTGGCCATCGCGATCATGCGCAGGATCTTCTCCCACTGCGCGCGCGTGGCGATGGGGCCGATCTGTGTCTCCATCTTCGAGGGGTCGCCGATGCGCGCCTGCCCGGCCGCCTCCACCAGCCGCTCCACGAAGGCGTCGTGGATGGTGTCCTGCAGCAGCAGCCGCGAGCCGGCCATGCAGGTCTGCCCCGAGGCGCCGAAGATGCCGGAGATGGCGCCCTTGACCGCCTGATCGAGGTCGGCGTCGTCGAAGACGATGTTCGGCGACTTGCCGCCCAGTTCCAGCGTGACCTTCTTGAGGCCCGGCGCAGCGGCCTCGTTCACCCGCTGGCCGCCGATGTCGCCGCCGGTGAAGGCGATCTTGGCGGTGTGGCGGTGGCGGACCAGCGGCTCGCCGACCTCGGGGCCGAAGCCGGTGACCACGTTGACGACGCCCGGCGGGAAGCCGGCCTCCTGGGCCAGCTTGGCAAGCTCCAGGATCGAGGCCGAGGTGTACTCCGAGGGTTTGATGACGATGGTGTTCCCCGCGGCCAGGGCCGGGGCCACCTTCCAGGTCGTCAGCGCCAGCGGCGAGTTCCACGGAGTGATCGCCACCACCACGCCGAGCGGCTCAAGCTTGGTGTAGTTGAAGATGCCCGGCTTGTTGATCGGCACCACCGCGCCTTCGACCTTGTCGGCCAGCCCGGCGTAGTAGTGGAACCACTGGGCGACGTTCTTCACCTGCCCGCTGACCTCGGCCATCAGCTTGCCGTTGTCGCGCTGCTCGACGCCGCCCAGCAGGTCGACGTTGCGCTCGATGAGGTCGGCGAGGCGCCGCAGCAGGGCGCCGCGCTGGGTGGCGGTGAGGTTCGCCCATTCCGGGGACAGGAAGGCGCGGTGCGCCGCCTCGACGGCGCGGTTTGCATCGGCTTCCGTCCCGCGCGGGATCAGCGCCCAGGCCTTGCCGGAAAACGGCTCCGTCGTCTCGAACCAGTCATTGGAAACCGGATCGCACCATTCGCCGCCGATAAACAGCTGATAACGCTTCACGTTATATCCTCCCAAGCGTTCTATCTGATAGAACGTCGTTCTGTTTTATGAAATCATGCGAAGACGAACGATGTCAAGCGACCTGATACCCGTGGCCGCACACCCTTGACCGGAAGGCGGCAGAACCGCAAAAGCTGCCGGACGCCAGGGGATTGCGCACGGCGATGGACGGGATCGGGCGACGGCAAGGGGGACGAAGGGTGCCGAATACCAGAGATGCAAAACCGACGGCCGAGGCCGAGCCCAGCGGCGGCGTGGAGGCGGTGAACCGCGCGCTGCAGATCGTCAGGTGCTTCCAGGATGGCGACGACGCGCTGAGTCTGGCGGACCTCGCCGCGCGGACGGGCCTCTACAAGAGCACCATCCTGCGGCTGGCCGTCTCGCTGGAGAAGGCCGGCTTCCTCGTGCGCTACGAGAACAAGTCGTTCGCGCTCGGCCATGAGCTGATGCGGCTCGGTGGGCTTTACCAGCGCTCGTTCCGGCTGGAGCCTTATGTGCGGCCGGTGCTGCGCCACCTGCTCGACGTCACCGGCGAAAGCGCGTCCTTCTTCCGGCGCGAGGGAGACCGGCGCATATGCCTGTTCCGGGAGGATTCGACGCACAGCGTCCGCGACCACATCCGGGTCGGCGACGCGCTGTCGGTGACGACGGGCGCGGCCGGCCACGTGCTGACCCGATTCGATCCCGCGGCGGCGCCCCCTTCCTCCCGCGGCCCGCTGTTCGAGGAGTTGCCGTTGCTGTCCTTCGGCGAGCGCGACCCGGAAATCGCCGCCGCCGCCGTGCCCGTCTTCTCGGGGCACGGCGGGCTGGTCGGCGCGCTGACCATCTCGGGGCCGCTGACGCGGTTCACCCCCGGGAAGATCGCCGAGGTCAGGGCGCCGCTGGTCAAGGCCGGACGGGACCTTACGGCGGCTCTGGGCGGCCATTATCCCTGACCGCGGGTCCTTCCGTCGGGCTGGCCGGTCAGTGCGGCGACACCAGCTTCAGCCCGACGATCCCCGCGACGATCAGGCCGATGCACGCCAGCCGGAGCGCGTCCGCGGATTCGCCGTAGAGCACGATGCCAAGGATAGCCGTGCCGATGGTTCCGATGCCCGTCCAGATCGCGTAGGCGGTGCCCAGCGGCAACGTCCTGAGGGCGAGCCCGAGCAGGCCGAGGCTCGCCACCATGGACACGATGGTGAGCAGCGAGGGGACGAGGCGGGTGAAGCCCGCCGTCTGCTTCAGGCCGACGGCCCAGCCGACTTCCAGCAGACCGGCAACGAAGAGAATGACCCAAGCCATGACAGACCTCTTGGTCAGAGGCCGGGTCGTCCCAACCGGGGCTTCCTTGACAAGGGCGGGGTCGTCCCCACGGAAGCGATGACGCAGACATAGGACAACCCGGGCACCGCATCAAGAGACCGGGATGACCCCGCCCTTCGCGGCGAGGCACGACGTTCCCTACTCCGGCGCCTGGCTGACGAACTTGATGCGCTCGAAGGCCTGGAGCCCTTCGATGCCGCCTTCCAGCCCGACGCCACTGTCCCGGATCCCGCCGAACGGGGTTTCGGGGAAGGAGACGGTCCAATGGTTGAGCACGACGTTGCCGCACTCGATGGACGAGGCCAGACGCTCCGCCGTCGCAAGGTCGCGGGTGAACGCATAAGACGCGAGGCCGAGCGACAGCCGGTTCGCCTGGGTCACCGCCTCGTCGAAGTTCCGGAACGGAGCGACGAGCGCGAGCGGGCCAAACGGTTCCTCGTTGGCCGCCCGGCACGCCGGCGTGACGCCGGTCAGAACGGTCGGCTGGAAGAAGAAGCCCGGCCGGTCGATGCGCTCGCCGCCGGCGGCGACGGTCGCACCATTCTCCTTTGCGTCGCGGACCAGATCCGCGATCGCGGCCAGCCGCCGCGGGTTCTGCACCGGCCCCATCCGGGTTGCCGGATCGAACGGATCGCCGACGCGCAGGTCCGCCGCCGCGGCGGCGAAGGCCGCGGCGAAGCGGTCGTGGATCGATTCGTGCACGTAGAACCGCGTCGGCGAGGTGCAGATCTGCCCGGCGTTGCGGAACTTGGCGGCGGCGGCACCGCGGGCCACCGCCTCGACATCGACGTCCGGAAACACCAGGACGGGAGCGTGCCCGCCCAGTTCGAACACCATCCGCTTCATCGTCCGCGTCGCCAGGGCGGCCAGATGCTTGCCGATGGCGACCGAGCCGGTGAAGGTGACCAGCCGGATCTCCTCGGCGGCCATGAGCCGCTCGGCGACCGCGCCCGGATTGCCGAACAGCATGTTGGTGACGCCGGGCGGCAGACCGGCCTCCTCCAGCGCGCGGGCGATGAAGAGGGCGGCGGCGGGGGTCCCCTCCGACGGCTTGATGACGATTGAGCAGCCGGCGCCGAGGGCGTTGGCCAGCTTGCGCGCCGGGGTGATCGCCGGGGCGTTCCAGCCGCTGAAGGCCGCAACCGGACCGACCGGTTCGCGAACCGCCATCAGCCGGTGTCCGGGAGTGCGGGCGGGAATGACCCGTCCGTAAGAGCGCCGGCACTCCTCGGCCGCCCAGTCGAACATTTCCGCGGCCGTCTCGACCTCGCGCCGCGCCTCGGCCACCGGCTTGCCGAGTTCGAGCGTGATCCGCGCCGCCAGATCGTCCGCGCCGGCCCGCATGATGTCGGCGCAGCGGCGCAGCACCCGCGAGCGGTCGAGCGCGCTGGTCCGGCGC
>JAEYOB010000110.1 GCA_023412175.1 Pseudomonadota bacterium
GATGAGCAGCGCGATGATGCGAGAATGCCGCATGAATGTCTCGTGAACCGGGGGATGGCGCATGTTATCATTGGGCGCCCGTCCGCCCAGCGGAATGCGGCCACCTGAACTGAACTATATCGTTCAGTTCAGTTCCGATGTCGAGACACTTGGCAGGGTTGTAGGCCGGATGGCCGGGTGCGGACTGGTCAGGCCACCGCGCCGCCCGCGGGCGTGCAGCAGCACACCACCTCCAGCTCCTCACCCTCCGCCGAGACCACGCCCTTGCGCAGCACCAGCCGGCGGCCGGCGCCGCGGCTGACCAGCAGGTCGGCCGGCGCACCGGCGCGCAGCGAACCGCCCTCCTCCAGCGGCACGAGGGAGGCGCCATCGAGGTCGGCGCTGCGGCTGCAGCACGGCGCGCCGCCGGCCGGCAGGACCGCGCGGATCAGCCCGCACTCGATGCGCAGGTCGGCCAGGACGGAACCGTCCTCCAGCACGCGCGCGACCAGTTCGGGAATGGCGTCGGGGATCATGGCGAGCGGCACGCGGGCGCGCTTCAGCCAATATTTCTCGGTGCCGTGCAGGCCGGAGGTGTCCGTCATCACGCCGCAAGCGTACGCAATGATGGTTAATGAACCCTTCGCAATCTACTTTTCCGGCTACTTCTTGGTGAGCAGCAGCGTGCCCTGCTTCTGGAGCCGGTCGCGGATCTTGCCGCCCAGCAGGGCGAGCGCCCAGGGCAGGTCCACTTCGACGTGGGCCGACTCCTCGTAGACGTCGATGCGCCCGGTCAGCGTCTGGCCGAGCACGGCGACGCTGAAGGCCAGCTGGTCCTCGGTCCACTGGTCCTCGACCTTCGCTCCCATGCCGCCGAGTTGCGCGCGTACCTGCCCAAGCCCGCCGTCGATGCGGGTCTTCGCCCCCTGCTTGCCGAGCTGGTGCGGGATGGTGACGATCAAAGGCTTGCTCATGGCGTGTCCGGTTCCGTCAAGGCTTGCCCTTGTGAACAGCGCGGCGCGGGGTTTTGCTCCCCGCACCGCCGCCGCGTCCCTCCGCTACGCCCCTTCGCTTGCACCCCCTGCCAGACGGCGGTTATGGCGTCATGGGGCGTTGAACCCGCGCCCAAGACGGGCTATGTGGGGGGATGGACGTGCCGACGCCGCACGAGCGAGACTGACCCAGGGAGACGAGAAGATGGCGCACGCCGGAACCTACTGGTTCGACGACGAGCCGGGCGAAGAGCCGGACGAGAAGTCGAAGGAAAGCGCCCAGCCCCCCTTCGCTGCGGTCCAGCAGAACCTGTTCAAGGCCCGCACGGTCCTGATCTTCGGCCAGATCGACATGAAGCTGGCGATGGGCGTGACCGCGCAGCTCCTGGCGCTGGCGCAGGAGAGCGACGACCCGATCCGCGTGGTGGTCAACTCGCCGGGCGGCCACGTCGAGGCGGGCGACACCATCCACGACATGATCCGCTTCGTGAAGCCCGAGGTGAAGATGCTCGGCACCGGCTGGGTCGCCAGCGCGGGCTGCCACATCTATCTGGCGGCGAAGAAGGAAAACCGCTTCTGCCTGCCGAACACCCGCTTCCTGATCCACCAGCCGCTGGGCGGCACCGGCGGCCGGGCGACGGACATCGCCATCGAGGCGAAGGAAATCATCCGCATGCGCGAGCGGCTGAACAGGATCATCGCCCGCGAGACCGGCCAGCCGCTGGAGAAGGTCTCGAAGGATACCGACCGCAATTACTGGATGATGGCCGACGAGGCCCGCGAGTACGGCATCGTCGCCAACATTATCGAGAGCATCGACGACCTCAAGTAACCGTCCGCCGCAACGATCCCCCTCTCCCCTCGGAGAGGGGGATTTTTTATGCCTGCACACCCCGCCCCCTTCGCCCGCCCCCCGTTCCGGTCAGCCGAAAAGCCCCGCGGCGATGTTGACGCCCATCGCCAGGATGGCGGTGTTGAACAGGAACGACAGGATCCCGTGCAGCAGCACCAGCCGCCGCACGCCCGCCCCCTTCGTGGTGACGTCGGAGACCTGCGCCGTCATGCCGACGGTGAAGGAGAAATACAGGAATTCCAGGTAGTCCGGCGTCCGCGTGCCGGGAAACTCCAGCGTCGGTTCGCCGAGCCAGTGGTCGTGCGCGTAGTGCTGGGCGAACACCACGTGCAGGAAGGCCCAGGACAGCAGGATCGTCACCCCGCCCAGCGCGACGCCGGTCGCGGCGTCGGGGGTTCCACGACTCTGGGCGATCTCCACCACGATGGCGGCGACCGCGGCGGCCACCGTCGCCACGATGATGGCAAGAATGCTTCCCTTCCCCTGCTCCAGCAGCTTGGCGCGCCGCTGGATGGCGTCCACCGTGGCCGTCGCCATCAGCCGCAGCATCATCGCCATGCAGACGGTCACGCCGGCGCACCAGCCGATCAGCAGCGCGGTGACCGGCCTGAGGAACGGCAGCAAAGCCACGTCCACGATGCCGGCGACGAGCAGGGAGATGAGGAGCGAGGAATGTTGGCGAAGATGGCGGAGCGAGGCCCGCATGAACGGCGCGACGCCGTCAGACGCTGATGTCGAGCAGCGAGCCGCGCGGACGGGAGGCGCCGTTGGCGCGGGCGTGCACCGCGCCGGCTTCGTGGTCCACCGATTGCCCGGTTTCGGTGCCCGACCTTGTGTCCCTCGACGCTTCCATCTTGCCGGTGGCCTGCGGGGCCTGGATGGTCTGGGTGCGGGTGACGGGAACGGTATGCTGCGCCGCAGCCAGCGCCGGGGACAACGCCGCCTGCACCGATGGGCTGATCGGTTGCTGGGGTTTCGCCACAAATGGCGCGACGGCGGGAGTTAAGTCCATATTAAGAAAGTACGCCTGCGACTATGCAATTACAAGGCACGATTCGCCGCAGGACAAGGGCCGTCACCCCGCCGGCTGCTGCTGGGTGATGCAGTGGATGCCGCCGCCGCCGCGCACGATGTCCAGCGCCGCCATCTGGATCACCTCGCGGTCGGGGAAGGCGCGGCGCACGGTTCGGTAGGCCTCGTCGTCGGCCGGGTCCTCGAAGGCCGGCATCACCACGCCGCCGTTGGCGATGTACAGGTTGGTGTAGCTCAGCGTCAGCCGCACGCCGTTCTGGTCGCGCCGGGCCGGCTGGCGGATCGGGATCACCTCCAGCTCGCGGCCCTGAGCGTCGCGCGCCTTCTTCAGGCGGTCGAGGTTGTCCTGGAACGCCTTGAAGTTGGCGTCGGTCGGGTCGTCGGTGGTCAGCGCCAGAACCACGCCGGGACGGACGAAGCAGGCGATCTCGTCGATGTGCCCGTCGGTCTCGTCGTCCTGGTAGCCGTCGCCGAGCCAGATCACCGACGAGATGCCCAGATGGTCGCGCAGGTGCCGCTCAATCTCGGCCCTGGAGAGGTTCGGGTTGCGGTTCGGGTTGAGCAGGCACTGCTCGGTGGTCAGCAGCGTGCCCTGCCCGTCCACATGGAACGAGCCGCCCTCCATCACCAGCGGCGCCGCGAAGCGCTCCAGGCCCAGGTGCTCCAGCACGAGGCGGCCGACCTCCTGGTCCTTCGCGCAGTCCGGGTAGTTGCCGCCCCAGGCGTTGAAGCCCCAGTGCACGCCGCCCACCCGGCCGTTGCGGCCGACCACGAAGCTCGGCCCGGTGTCGCGGATCCAGCTGTCGGAGATCGGAATCGGCAGGATCTGGATGCCGGGGCCGCAGGCCAGCGACGCCTCGGCCACGTCGTCGGGGTCGCAGACCATGGTCACCGGCTCGAACCGGGTGATGGCGCGGGCGACCTCGGCATAGACCGCGCGGGCGGCCTCCAGGCGCTCGCCGTCCTCGCTCCCCTCGACCGCCGGCCAGGTTTCGGCGCGGCACGGCCACGCCATCCAGCAGCGCGCGTGGGGCTCCCACTCGCCGGGCATGTGAAGACCTTCCGCCGCCGGGGTCGTCATGCTCTACCTCCTGTTGATCATCTTCGGGCGCGGCCCCGGCATGACGTAACCATCGGCGCGGCGTTTTGGCAATGGGGCGGACGGCATCCCTCCCCTTCCGCCCCGCATCGGTTCCCCCGCCGTCCTCTCGCGCCGGCCGGGGATCAGCCGGCCTGCAACGCCATCTGCTCGTCCCGCTTGCGCTGGCGCTCGCGGCGGGAGAGCAGCAGGCTGGCGATGAAGATGCCCGTCGCCACCACCAGCACGATGATGGTCGCCAGCGCGTTGATCTGCGGGCTGACGCCGAAGCGCACGCTGGACAGGATGGTCATCGGCAGCGTGGTCGAGCCCGGCCCGGACACGAAGCTGGCGATCACCACGTCGTCCAGCGACAGCGTGAAGGCCAGCAGCCAGCCGGCCACGATGGCCGGGGCGATCAGCGGCAGGGTGATGACGAAGAACACCTTGGCCGGCCGGGCGCCGAGGTCCATGGCCGCCTCCTCCAGGCTGCCGTCCATGCCGGCGAGGCGCGACTGCACGATCACCGCCACGTAAGCGGTGGTGAAGGTGGTGTGGGCGATGGTGATGGTGGTCATGCCGCGCCCGTCCGGCCAGCCGATCCACTGCTCCATGGCGACGAACAGCAGCAGCAGCGACAGGCCGATGATCACCTCCGGCATCACCAGCGGCGCCGAGATCAGCCCGCCGAACAGCGTCCGCCCGCGGAACCGGCCGAAGCGCGACAGCGCCAGCCCGGCCAGCGTGCCCAGCGTCACCGCCAGCGACGCCGACAGCGCGGCGATCTGCACCGACAGCCACGCGGCGTCGAGAAGCTGCTCGTTGCGCAGCAGCTCGCCGTACCATTTGGTGGAGAAGCCGCCCCCCACCGTGACCAGCCGCGACTCGTTGAACGAGTAGAGGATCAGCAGCGCGATCGGGACATACAGGAAGGCATAGCCGAACCACAGCGCCCAGGACAGCGGGCTCAGCAGACCTCTCATCGCCCGGTCTCCTGCTGGCGGCCCTGGACGTACTGGAACACCATGATCGGCACCACCAGGAACAGCAGCAGCGCGATGGCGACCGCCGAGGCCACCGGCCAGTCGCGGTTGGAGAAGAACTCGCTCCACAGCACGCGGCCGATCATCAGCGTGTCCGGCCCGCCCAGCAGCTCGGGGATGACGAACTCGCCCACCGCCGGAATCAACACCAGCAGCGAACCGGCGACGATGCCCGGCAGCGTCAGCGGCAGCGTGACCCGCAGGAACGCCTGCCAGGGCCGGCAGCCGAGGTCGGCGGCGGCCTCCAGCAGCGTCGGGTCCTGCTTCTCCAGCGACGCGTACAGCGGCAGGATCATGAAGGGCAGGTACGAGTAGGTGATGCCGATGTAGACCGCCACGTCGGAATACAGCAGCTCGAACGACGGATCGACGAGGCCCAGCGAGGACAGCAGGTTGGCCAGCGTGCCGTTGGCCTTGAGGATGCCGATCCAGGCGTAGACGCGGATCAGGAACGAAGTCCAGAACGGCAGGATGACCAGCATCATCAGAGCGCCACGCCACTCCGGCCGCGCCCGCGCGATGGCGTAGGCCATGGGGTAGCCGAGCAGCAGGCAGAGCAGCGTGGAGACCGCCGCCATCTTCAGCGACGACAGGTAGGCCAGGATGTACAGCTCGTCGCCGAACAGCCGCAGATAGCTGCCGAGGTTGAGCGTGAACAGGAGCTTCAGCCCCTCGCCCTCCTCGCCCTCCACCCAGTCGAGCAGCGGCGTGTAGGGCGGCTGCGCCATGATCGCTTCGGAGAAGCTGATGCGCAGCACGATGACGAACGGCACGAGGAAGAACAGGGCGAGCCACAGGTACGGCACGCCCACCACCACCCCGCGGCCCCACAGCCCGATGCGGCGGAGGAGCTTCATCGCGTCAGCACCACGCCGGCGAAGGGGCGCCAGGTCAGCGTCACCTCGTCGTCCCAGGTGACCGGCAGGTCGGCGCGGCGTGCCAGGTTGGTGGCCGTCACCCGCACCGTCTTGCCGCTCGCCAGCTCCACCAGATAGATCGACACGTCGCCGAGATAGGCGATCTCCCGCACTACGCCGCGCGCGGTGTTGCGGGCGTCGGGGTCCTCCGGCGGGTTCTTGCTCAGCGCGATCTTCTCGGGGCGCACCGCCACGTGCACCGACGCCCCGTTGGGCACCTGGGCGGCGTGGCTGACATACAGGTCGCAGCCGGCCTCCGCCGAGCGGACCAGCACGTGGTCCGCCTCGGCCTCCACCACGCGGCCCTCGAACATGTTGACCGAGCCGATGAACTCCGCGACGAATCGGGCGTTCGGGTACTCGTACACCTCGGTCGGCGTGCCGACCTGGGCCACCATGCCGTGGTTCATCACGGCGATGCGGCTGGACATGGTCATCGCCTCCTCCTGGTCATGGGTGACCACGATGAAGGTGACGCCCAGCTTCTCCTGCAGGTTCACCAGCTCGAACTGCGTCTTCTCGCGCAGCCGCTTGTCGAGCGCTCCCAGGGGTTCGTCCAGCAGCAGCAGCTTCGGCCGCTTGGCCAGGCTGCGGGCCAGCGCCACGCGCTGCTTCTGCCCGCCGGAGAGCTGGTGCGGCCGGCGCTTGGCGAACGGGGCGAGCTGGACCAGCTCCAGCATCTCGGCCACGCGGTCGCGGATCTCGCCGCGCGGCAGGCGGTCCTGCTTCAGGCCGAAGGCGACGTTCTGCTCGACGCTCATGTGCGGGAACAGGGCGTAGGACTGGAACATCATGTTCACGGGGCGCTCGTAGGGCGGGATGCCCGCCATGTCGGCGCCGTCGATGAAGATGCGGCCCTCGCTGGGCGTCTCGAAGCCGGCCAGCATGCGCAGCAGCGTCGTCTTGCCCGAGCCGGAGCCACCGAGCAGTGCGAAGAACTCGCCGCGGTGGATGTCCAGGCTTACGTCGTCCACGGCGACGAAATCGCCGAATCGCTTGCTGACCCGTTCGATGCGTACGTAGGGCACCTGGGCCGGGTCCTGCCAGGGCTCCAGGCGGGTCGGTTTGCGGATCGGCGGCTGGGCCATCGTGGGCGGGGTCCTCCACAACAAAGAAGCGCCCCGGCCCCTGCGCTGTGACGCGCAATGGGTCGGGGCGCCGCGGCGCGTCTCAACCGCCTTTTACTTCCCGGTCTTGACCTTCGTCCAGACCCGCGTGCGGGCGCGGTCGGTCGACTGCTTGATGGCCTTCAGGCTGAACAGCTTCGCCTTGGCGGTTTCCGGCAGGTAAACGGCCGGGTTGGCCTTGACCTCCGGGTCGACCGGCGACGACGGCACGGCGTTGGCGTACTGCACCGTGTTGGAGATGCCCGCGATGTTGGCCGGGTCGAGGATGAAGTTGATGTAGGCGTGCGCGCCCTCCTTGTTCGGCGCGTCGGCCGGCACCGCCAGCGTGTCCCACCAGACCTGCACGCCCTCCTTGGGGGCCACGTACTGCACGGTGTGGGTGGCGTTCGCCTCCTTGGCGCGGGCGGTCGCCTGGTTGACGTCGCCGTTGTAGGCCATCACCACGCAGGCGTCGCCGGCGGCCAGCAGGTTGATGTTCTGGCCGGTGACGAACTGCTTGATGTAGGGGCGGATGGCCAGCAGCGCCTTCTCGGCCTTCTCCAGGTCCTCCTTCTTCTCGGAGTTCGGGTCGAGGCCGAGGTAGTTGAGCACCGACGGGATCACGTCGATGGCCGAATCCATGAGGGTGATGCCGCAGGCGGCGACCTTCTGCGCGACCTCCGGCTTGAAGATCAGGTCCCAGCTGTCCAGCGGCACGTCGGGGGAGACGGCCTTGATCTTCTCCGGCACGATGCCGATGCCGACGGTGCCGCCCAGGTAGGGCACGGAGAACTTGTTGCCGGGGTCCGACGCCTCGACCAGCTTCAGCATCGCCGGATCGACGTTCTTCAGGTTGGGGATCTTCGCCTTGTCGAGCGGGGCCAGCACCTTGGCCTTGATCAGGTTCGACAGCGTCGGCTCAGCGGTCGGCACGATGACGTCGTAGCCGGACTTGCCGACCAGCACCTTCTGCTCCAGCAGCTCCAGGCTGTCGTAGAGGTCCACCTTGGTCGGGTAGCCGCTGGCCTTGGTGAAGTCGTCGAGCGTGGTCTCGCCCAGGTAATCGTTCCAGATGTAGATGTTGACCGGCTTCTTGGACTGCGCGTGCGCAGAGCCGGCCAGCGCCACGGCGGCGACGGCGCCAGCGAGTGCCAGAGCGAGTTTCTTCTTCATAGGATGCCCCCGATTCCCAGCAGGTGTTGGCCAGATTGTTGGCGTGCCCGCACGGCCGCAGCGCACGGCGTCCCCGACACGGCGACATTGCAGCGGGGTCCGGCGGGCTTGTCAACGGGTTGGCGTGGCCTGCTCAGCCATTGGGCACCGGCGGCGCCACGTCGCCCCACTCGCGCCAGAGCGTCAGGATCGCCGCCATCACCACCGGCCCGAGCACGAGGCCCAGCAGCCCGAACGTCTGCAGGCCGCCGAGGATGCCGACCAGCGCCCACGGGAACGGCAGCCGCACCGCCCCGCCGATCAGCGCCGGCTGCACGAAATTGTCGCCCACCAGCATCACCGCGGCGCCGAAGGCGAACAGCGCCGCCGCCGCCAGCGTCCCGCCCTGCGCCAGCAGGATCAGCGACGCCACCGCGAAGGCCAGCCACGCGCCCAGCGGCAGCATGGCGCAGGCGGCGGTCAACACCGCGAACAGCACGGCGTGCGGCACCCCGGCCACCCAGTAGCCGACGCCGATCACCGCCCCCTCGCCCACCGCCACCACCAGCGTGCCGACCGCGGTGCCGCGC
>JAEYOB010000179.1 GCA_023412175.1 Pseudomonadota bacterium
CTGGACATCTCCAAGCTGGACGCCGGCGGCGTCACCCCGCAGGTCACCGACGTGGCGCTCGGGCCGCTGCTGGACGCCATGGCGTTGGAATTCACGCCGCTGGCCGAGGCGGCCGGGCTGGCGCTGACGGTGCTGCCCTGCCGCGCCACCGTGCGCACCGACGCGCACATGCTGCGCCGGGCGCTGCGCATTCTGGTCAGCAACGCCATCCGCTACACCCGGCAGGGGCGCGTGCTGGTCGGCTGCCGGCGCGACGGCGGGAATCTCCGCATCGAGGTGTGGGACACCGGAATCGGGATTCCGCACGACCGCCTCGCCAAGATCTTCGAGGAGTTCCACCGCGAGGGCCGCGCCGCCCGCATCCACGCCCGCGGCGCCGGTTTGGGCCTCGCCATCGTCCAGCGCGTCGCCCGCGTGCTGGGGCATCCGGTGGACGTGCGCTCGGTGGTCGGCAAGGGTTCGGTGTTCACGCTGTCGGTGCCGCGGGTGCAGGGCGCCGCGGCGCTTCCCGTCGCGGCGGTGCCCGACAGCGAGGACGATCTGGCCGGCGTCGCCATCCTCGCCATCGACAACGACGAGAGCGTGCTGATGGGGCTGACCTCGCTGCTGCGTGCCTGGGACTGCGAGGTGCTGCCGGACACCGTGCCGGAGGACGCCATCGCCGCGGCGCGGCGGCACGGCTTCGTGCCCGACCTGCTGATCGTCGATTTCCAGCTCGACGACGGCGCCATCGGCGTCGATGTGGTGCGCGCGGCGCGGCAGGCCCTGGGCGCCGGTACCCCCGCGATCATCGTCACCGCCGACCGTACGGGCGAGGTCCGCGACCGCATCGAGCGCGAAGGCCTCCACCTGCTGCACAAGCCAGTGAAGCCGGCCAAGCTGCGGGCGCTGGTCAGCCACGCGCTGGTGAAGGTGCCGGAAGCGGCGGAGTAGACCCTCGCCCCCTGGGGAGAGGGTGGCGCCGCAGGCGCCGGGTGAGGGTACAGACAAGGATTCTTGGGTATACCCTCACCCTCCCACGCTTGGCGTGAGCCCCTCCCTCTCCCGGGGCGGGAGAGGGATCTACGGCTTACCGAAACGCGCCTGGTTGGCGAGCATCACCGCCTGCGTCCGGTTGTAGACGTTCAGCTTGCGCAAGAGCGCGGTGACGTGCGTCTTCACCGTCGATTCCTTGATGCCCAGCTCGTAGGCGATCAGCTTGTTGGCCTTGCCCTCGGCCATCAGCTCCAGGACCTTGGATTCGGTGCGGCTCAGCTTCTTGAACGCCTCGGGGGTCGCCTCGCCGGGCTTGGGCTGGGCCTCGGGGGCGGCCGGGGACGTGGGCCAGTAGCGGCCGCCGGCCAGCACCTTGGACACCGCCGCCGCCATCGCCATCGGCTCGGCCGTCTTGGCGATGAAGCCCGCCGCGCCGTAGGTCGCCGCCTGACGCACCGTGTCCGGGTCGGCGAAGGCCGAAATGATGAGGATCGGCACCGAAGGGACCGCGTTGCGCAGGCTGACCAATGCGCTGAAGCCCACCGCCTCGGGCATGGAGAGGTCGAGCAGGATCAGATCGAGGTCGTCGTTGACCTTGCGCCTGGCCTCCTCGACCGTGCTGGCCTCGACGATCTCGAACGCCTCTCCGGTCGAGCGCAGGATGTCCCTGAGCGCGTTGCGGAACAGCGGGTGGTCGTCGGCAATCAGCACCGTCAGCATGGCGGGCGCATCTTCGACGATCCGCCGTCCAGACTCAACCGCTGACTGACGCGCTTTCGGGCTCCGCCGTCCGCACCCACAGCCGTCCCTGCAAGGTGAAGCCATTCGCCAGCAGCCACTCCCGCTCCGCCGGGGCGGCCGCGCGATAGAGGAACAGGCTCCAGGCGCCGGCCTCGTCGCCGCCCCCCGCCGCGGCGTAGGCCTGGAGCGAATAGGGAAAGTCGTCCCGCGTCGCTGGGAAATCGGCAGACGGCCGGGTTTCAGAGAGCGGCTCAGGCCCGTCCATGGTCGCCCCACCCGCCGCGCGCCGGGTTGCGCAGGGCCGGCGCAATAGCCTCGTCGGCCCCGACCACTTCGAGTTCCGATTCAAAGGCGTATTTGACCAGTTGTCCGTCGCTCAGCCGGACGTCGTAGCGAGGAACGCCCGCCATCGTGCGGGCAACGACCATCGCGTCCTGGCCGCCTAGTCTCACCTTGGTTCCGAGCCGCAGCATGGCTTCCCTCACCGTTCCTTGAACTTGTCTGAAGAAGCTAAGCGTTCGGCTGTGGCGGTGCTGTGTCAAAATCCGGACTGCGGGTCCCCGGTGCCCGCCGGGACGGTTACGGGATGGGCCCCGCCCCTTCCTTGACGGTGTCGATCACGAAGACGGACCGGACGGTCCGCACACCTTCGATCCGGTTGAACGCATCCCAGACCAGCCGCTGGTAATCCTGCATGTCGCGGGCGGCGATCTTGAGCAGGAAGTCGTAGTTGCCGGCCGTGATGTGGCACTCGACCACTTCCGGCATGCGCTGGACCTCGTCGATGAACCGGTGGCCGACGTTGCTCGCGTGGCGGTCGAGCGTGATCTCGACGAACGCCACGATGCCGTAGCCGAGCGTCTTGTAGTCGAGGACCACCGTGTGCTTGCGGATGATTCCCAGCTCGTGGAGCCGGGCGACGCGGCGGGAGCAGGGGCCGGGCGTGACGCCGACCCGTTCCGCAAGCTGGTTGTTGGGGATGTCGCCCTCGGCCTGCAGAACCTTGAGAATTCGGAGATCAGTCGCATCGAGCTCCACCCCGCGTTTCCCGTCCAACCACGCCTCCATCGCCGCGCAAGGAATCACCGGCATCCGGCCGGATGCCGGAAACCGATTGCGCGAATAGGCCACGCTCCGCTCAACTCCGCAACCCGTTTGCAGCGGAGCGGTGACATCCTTCCTCCAAGAAGAAGGGGGCACCGATGACATGGGTTGAGGCCGTGGTTCTGCTGGTTGCGGCCGTCGGCGCGGGGGCGGTCAACGCCGTCGCCGGGGGAGGCAGTTTCCTGACGCTGCCGGCGCTGATCCTGTTCAACGTGCCGCCGGTCATGGCGAACGCGACGAGCGCCGTCGCCACGTGGCCCGGCCTGGTGAGCGGGGCCTGGGGCTACCGGCACCGGCTGCGCGCGCACTGGCAGCTGGTCGGCGTGCTCAGCGGCGTCGCGGTGCTCGGCGGGGTCGCCGGGGGGTATCTCGTGCTGCTCACCCCGGCCGAGACGTTCGCGACGGCCATCCCCTTCCTGATGCTCTTCGCATCCGTGCTGTTCATCACCGCTCCGTATCTCGCACGGCGGCTCCAGGGCACGGACGCCGAGTGGCTGCCGCGCGGCATGCCGCGGCTGCTCGACTGGCGCCTGCCCGGCCAGTTCGCGGTCGGCGTGCTCGCGGGCTATTTCAGCGCCGGGGGGGGCGTGCTGAGCATGGCGGCGCTGAGCGCGTTCGGCATGCGCGACGTGCAGATCATCAACGGCCTGAAACTGCTGCTCGGCGTCCTGATGACGGGTGCGTCGGTGGTCGCCTTCGCGCTTGCAGGTCAGGTGGCATGGCCGCACGCGGTGCTCATG
>JAEYOB010000385.1 GCA_023412175.1 Pseudomonadota bacterium
GGCGTGCGGGAGCCAGCGGTCGCGCTCGGCGGGCGAGGGCTTGACCATCGCCAAACGGTGGATGATCGTAAGCGGTGTTCTCAGGCCACGGTGGATTCCGCCTGCCGGGCATAGGCCCAGGGCAGCAGTTCATTGAGCCTGGTGATCGGATGCCCGCTGGCGAGTTTGGTCAGCACATCGGCGAACCAAGCCTGCGGATCGACGCTGCTGAGCTTGCAGGTTTCCACCAGCGACGCGATGGTCGCCCAGTGCTCGCCGCCGCCGTCGCTGCCGGCGAACAGAGCATTCTTGCGCGTCAGGGCGAGCGGGCGGATGCTGCGTTCCACGCTGTTGCTGTCGATCTCCACCCGGCCGTCGTCGAGGAACAGCGTCAGCCCCTCCCAGCGGCTGAGCGCGTAACGGATCGCCTCGGCCAATGTCGATTTGCGCGACACCGTCGCCAGCTGCTTTTCCAGCCAAGCCTTCAGTTCGGCAATCAGCGGCGTTGAGCGGGCCTGGCGCTCCCGACGGCG
Organism: Pseudomonadota bacterium; assembly: GCA_023412175.1. Classification (GTDB taxonomy): domain Bacteria; phylum Pseudomonadota; class Alphaproteobacteria; order Azospirillales; family Azospirillaceae; genus Azospirillum. The sequence goes on from JAEYOB010000385.1 coordinate 513, forward strand.
CGCCTCGGGGTCACGGCCACGGATCTCCGCTTCCACCGCGTACAGCTGGGCGATGCGCCGCAAGGCTTCGCTGGCGATCGGCGCCGAGCCGCCGGTCTGGAGATCATAGAAGCCCCGGCGGACATGCGCCCAGCAGAACGCAAGGCGCACGGCTTCACCCTCGGCCAACTTGCGATAGCCGGCATAGCCGTCGACCTGGAGCACGCCGGTGAACCCCTGCAGATGCGTTACGGGACGTTCCGCCTTGCGATCGGGAGCATAGACGTAGGCCACCGCTGGCGGCTCCGGTCCGTTCCAGGGGCGATCGTCGCGCGCGTAGGCCCAGAGCTGGCCGGTCTTGGTGGTGCCCCGCCCGGGGTCGAGCACCGGCGCCGTCGTCTCATCAGCAAACAGTTTGCCCGACGCCTTCAGGTTGGTCAGCAATCGTTCATGCAGAGGCCGCAGGTACCACGCCGCCCGCCCGACCCAGTCGGCCAGGGTGGAGCGGTCGAGATCGACACCCTGGCGCGCGTAGATTTGAGCCTGCCGGTAGAGCGGCAGGTGATCGGCAAATTTGGACACCAGCACGTGGGCGATCAGCGCCTCGGTGGGGATGCCGGTGTCCACGATGCGCGCCGGCGCCGGGGCTTGCACGACGCCCTCCTCGCACTGGCGGCAGGCGTATTTCGGTCGGCGGGTCACCAGCACTCGGAAGCGGGCCGGGACAAGGTCGAGACGCTGCGAGACATCCTCGCCGATGGAATGCAGCGTGCCGCCGCAACACGGGCAGGTTTTGTCGGCGACATCGATGAGGATCTCCTCGCGCGGCAGAGCGGCCGGCAGGTTGCCGCGGTTCACCCGACGCCGTGGCGGCGAAGGGGCCGGCTTGGCCGCAGCGGCGCCGGTGGGCTCGGCCTCCTTGGCGGCCAGCGTCTGCTCCAGGTCCTCCAGCGCCAAGGCCAGCTGGTCCGGATCAAGGCGCTCGGCCCGGCGGCCGAAGCGATGACGCTGCAGCTCCCGGATGATTTGGCGCAGCCGGGCGATCTCCTCCTCGGTCGAGGAACGGGCCGCCACCAGCTCCGCGGCATGCCGGACCCGTTCGGCCAGCAGCAGGGCACGCAGTTCGTCAGGATCGCTGGGAAGGGTTTCAGGCGCGGTCGTCACGTCCACCAGTATAGCGGCGGCTTGAGCAGTCCTCGCCTCCGAAGCGGCAAGCGAGTCGCTGTGTCGCAGCTCAGCCGGCGGACGTCGGACGCGGCACCCGCACGCCCCGCACCCGGGTCCAATCCAGACCCTCCACGAGCGCCGAGAGCTGAGCCGGGGTCAGCCGGATCACGCCGTCGCGGATCGCCGGCCAGCGGAACTGGCCGGCCTCCAATTTCTTCGCGATGAGAATCAGGCCGGTGCCGTCCCAGTGCAGGAGTTTCACCCGGTCGGCTCGCTTGGAGCGGAAGACGTAGACGACCCCGCTGAAGGGATCCGCCCCCAGCTGCGGCTGCACCAAGGCGGCCAACCCATCCATGCCCTTGCGGAAATCGACCGGCTTGGCGGCGACCAGCACCCGCACCGCGCCCTCGATGCCAATCACCGCGACGCCCTCACGGCGCGCAGCACCGCCTTGACGGTGGCGCTGTCCATGCCGGCCGGCACGCGCACCACCGCATCGCCGATCTGCACCTCGATGGCCGGGAGTCCCTTCAGCCCGGCCGGGGGCGGCGTGGTGTCCAGCACCACCGGCGCGAACACCAAGCCCTCTCCCTGGAAGCGGCTGGCGGCACGCGCTTCCCGGCGCCAGCCGAACACCTGCTGGGGCCGCAATCCGTGACGCCGTGCCACCTCGGAAACAACAGCCCCCGGCACCGCGGCCTCGGCCAGAATCCGTTCCTTCTCCTCCGGCGACCAGGTCCGGCGGCCAACATCGCCGGTGATCACCTCCATCCGGCGCACCCGCACGGGCTCAGAGGCAAGCGTAAGGTCGAGCGCAGACACAAACCGATCTCCCGTCCATTCGATCCGGGAGACTCGCTCCGCCCTGTTTCCGCTGGAAGGTGGGGCCAGAACACCGCTTACGGTAAATGCCCAACGCCACCTGGAATGCACCGCAGTCAAATTCACCAGTTGAATGTAGCAAACGCGCTCGCGATGGCGTCGTAGCACTGCCTTACGGGAGGATCCTTCAACTCGTCCTCGCCGGCCAGGATCCACAGGTTCACCACCATCGGAGGTGCCGACACTTCAAGCAGCTGAAGTTGCTCCACGAGCATGGGGGCGTAGGTCGGCAACAGGCTGATCCCGCCTCCTCCGGCAGTCAACTGAGCGACCGAAAGCGACCATCCGGTATGAATGGCGCGATCCCCCGCCTCATCGACAAGTTCGTTCCACATCCCCAGCGCTTCCCCGGTATGGAACCAGGTGTAGTCGGACAGTGTGACCAGCGCGTGGCGTGCAACATCCTCGAACCGGTTCAGTGGAGGCCGCTTTCGGACCAAATATGCGTCCGAGACGAAGGGCACGAAGCGGATCGACGCCAGACGCTTCACGTGATCCGTAGCAGAGCCGACCGGCAAGTGCTCCGGTGCGGTCCACACGATACGGATGTCCGCGCGCTCCTGTGCGTGCGGGGGCATGAACTGCATCGGTGGCAGTTCGATCCCCAGCCGCCGTGCAACTCCGCCCAGTGGGCCTATTGGTTGGCCGGTTACGAGCGGCGTTAGCAGATAATTCGACACGCCTTCCGTCGCCTTGACCAAAACACGCCGACGGCGAACCACCATTTTGAGACTGTTCTCGAACTCCCGCATCCGCTCCTCCACGGCGGTCGCACGCTGGTATAGCTCCCGGCCGGCTCCGGTCATCTCCACACCGACCGTGCTGCGTCGAAAAAGCCGGACGCCCGAGACATCCTCCATACGGGCGATGCGTCTGGTCACCGATGGCTGACTGATCCCCAGCGCTCCAGCCGCGCCGATGAAGCTACCGGAGCGCACAACCTCGATGAGCACCTTGACGTCGTTCCAGTCCATGCGGCCTCGCCTTCATCGACGCCCCCGTCACAAGGCGTCCTGGTTGTCAAGATAAACCGTTATTCATCCATGAATAATATCACCACAAAGCGGCGCATTCATACAATTCCAGGCAAGATAGATACTTGCATACATCAGTAATCAACATATTGGTGTATGTGATGAACGCGATTATACCCCTCATGGCGTCCGATGAGATCGGGCATATGGCCGCCCATTCACTGTTAAAGCCGGCGCCTGGACAGCGAATATCAGCGACCGTCGTGTCCTCACTGGACGAGCGGCAAATGGTTACAGCGATACGCGCCGCCGTGTTCCTCGGTGAGGAGGGCGGACTATACAGCCAGCATTTCGACGAGAACGACATCGATGCGGCCTTCGTTCTCGTGCGATTTGGCTCGGAGCCGGTTGGAACCGTGCGCATCCGCTACTTTGCCGACTTCATTCGCCTCGACAAGTTGGCGGTGCTCAAGGCCTATCGAGTTTTCCCGGTGCTCAATGCTCTGATCACCGCGGCCTTCCGCTACGCCAGGGCCAAGGGCTACGGCACGGTGACGGGCATCGCGCGCCCCGGCACGGAGAAATTCTGGAAGCGGAGGAAGTGCCGGGAAACGGGTGTGCCGGTCCTGACCAAGTACGGTCCGCTTCTTCCCATGAGCGGCCCCATTCCAGACTATCCGGATATTGAGCCAATTCGCCTTGATGATTGCGGCGCTGAAGACTTCGAAATACGGTTATTTGGCTGGGAAGGAAATCGGATATGAGCGTCGGCACGCCTTCCGTCCAAGCTGGGATCAAGTCACGGAATGTCTGTGTGAATGGGCGTAGAGCCACGCTGCGCTTGGAGCGCGCTGTGTGGGAGGCTCTTGAGGAGGTCAGCCTGCGTGAGAGCGTCAGCGTGAACGATCTGTGCGCGTTGATTGCCGAGCGCCTCAGCCGAAACCGACGCCTCGAAGAAGACGAAGCGAGCAACCTGACCTCGGCAGTGCGCGTCTTTGTCACGGCCTATTTCCGGGAGGCGGCAACGGAGGACGGGCACGGGGCGGCCGGGCATGGCCGAGGGAATCCACTGGCGGGCACACCCTTCGACCATATAGAGGGAGGGCAGGGGTAGCGTTACGGATTCATTCACAGCTCACATTGCGAGCAGCGCTGCCGCTGGTCTGCCCTCCGCCACGACAGCCGTCGTTTGCAACAGTGGTGCTCGAGAATGCTCCATTGCGTGCCGTACCCTGGTCGGCACCGGCTCATGCCGGCCCAAGGGGAGATGCCAATGTTCATTGGAAACGACCCCGCTGCTGCCGACCTGTCGCCGCTTGGCGCCTGCTGCCGGTTCATCGGGGAAAACCTGGAGCGCCTCCGCCAGCCGGCCGGCGTTGAGCCGCTGCCGGACGGGCTGGTGGCGGAACTGGCCGGCTTGGCGCGTGAGGCGGAGCAGGCTGAAATGGCGAACCTCTGCGGAGACGCCGCGGTCGCCCGGGCCGTGGCGGAGGTTCTGGGCGGGTTGCGCCGCCGGGGGTGAGCGTGGCGGACGATCGGAGGAAAGGCAGTACCGGCGGACCCGTGCTCAGCGGGCGCTCCGCACCTGTCAAACGACATCAGGAACAGGCCCCCTGGCGAC
>JAEYOB010000438.1 GCA_023412175.1 Pseudomonadota bacterium
GTCCGGCGGGGCCTCCATGGGTGCGGCCATGACCTCCGCGACCGGCGTCTCGAACTTGGCGAGCTGGCGGTCGAAGGAATTGCCCGGCCGCCACGTGTAGACCACGGTCTCGTTGCCGACGTACCAGCCGGTCAGGAAGCGGTCGGCGAGGCGGCGGTACACCACGTCCTCGTAATTGCGGAACGGCGGAAAGCCGCCGATTCGCCGGTGCGCCTCCCTGCGGATGCCCAGCGTGAGGGCCGATGCGGCCGAGATCCCCGGAATCCAGCTCGGGTGCACGGGACGGCTGGTCTGGAAACGGGTGCAGACGAAGTCGATCTCCGGCCGCTGCGCGAAGGCGCCGGCGCACACTGCGAGGTGCTGCGGCAGATAGACGTCGTCCGAGTCGAGAAAGCACAGGATGCCGTGCGACGCGGCGTCGGCGCCGGTGTTGCGCGCGGCGCCGGCCCCCTGGTTCACCGCGTGGCGGACGACGCGCACCGGGCATTCCGGGCTGCCGTACGCCTCGGCCAGGGCCGCGGTCGAGTCGGCGGAGGCGTCGTCCACCACGATGACCTCGACGGCGACCGGCCAGTCCGAGCCCTGCGCGAACGCCTGCGCCAGACGGACGCTGCCGATCGCCTTGCCGATGCAGGCCGCCGAGTCGTAGGCGGGGATGATGACGGAAATGCCCGTTCCGTGCTCAACCTTGCCCATCTGCGGTCCTGCCGGTCAGAGCAGCCCCTCCAGCACGCGGTCCGGCGGCTTGTGGCCATCGATGAAGGTCTTGATGTTGACGATGACCTTCTCGCCCATGTCGATGCGGCCTTCGATGGTGGCCGAGCCCATGTGCGGCAGCAGCACCACGTTGTCGAGCTTGATCAGCTTCGGGTTCACCGCCGGTTCGTGCTCGAACACGTCCAGGCCGGCGCCGGCGATCTCGCCCTTGCCCAGCATGCGGGTCAGCGCCGTCTCGTCGATCACTTCGCCGCGCGAGGTGTTGACGATGTAGCAGTGCGGGCGCAGCAGCTTCAGCCGGCGTTCGGACAGCAGGTGGTAGGTGGCCGGGGTGTGCGGGCAGTTGATGGAGATGACGTCCATCCGCGCCAGCATCTGGTCCAGGCTCTCCCAGTAGGTCGCCTCCAGCTCGCGCTCGACGTCCGGGTGGACACGGCGACGGTTGTGGTAGTGGATCGACATGCCGAAGGCGCGGGCGCGCCGCGCCACCGCCTGGCCGATGCGGCCCATGCCGAGGATGCCCAGGCGCTTGCCCCAGATGCGGTGGCCGAGCATCGTCGTCGGCCCCCAGCCCTTCCACTGGCCGGAGCGCACCAGCCGCTCGCCCTCGGACAGGCGGCGCGCCACGGCGAGGATCAGCGCCATGGTCATGTCGGCGGTGTCCTCGGTCAGAACGCCCGGCGTGTTGGTCACCACGATGCCGCGCTCGCGCGCCGCCTTGTTGTCGATGTGGTCAACGCCGGTGCCGAAGGAGGCGATCAGCTTCAGCTGCGGCCCGGCCGCCTCGATGACGCCGCGGTCGATGCGGTCGGTCACGGTGGGCACCAGCACGTCGGCGACCTTCACGGCATCCATCAACTGCTGATGCGTCATCGGATCGTCGTCGGGGCTCAACCGAGTGTTGAACAGCTCCATCATCCGGGTCTCGATGACATCCGGAAGCTTGCGTGTGACGACGACGAGCGGCTTCTTGTTTTCCGGCATCGGACTGGCGCTCCCTGATTCCGCATCCTGCCATAGCAGGCGCCGCGCCGCGCTGTCCAGATGCCCGAGTCCCTCCATGTCGCCGCACCGTGTCGCCGCATGGCGGGTGTGACAACGCGGAATGCCGGCGAGGTGGCCTTGCTCCGGCGAGTTACCCCTAACTATAGTGGATGCGACGCGGGCGACGCCATCGCCCGCCCCGCCGCTTCCCGATCACACCCGCCCAGTCCAAGGTTCGCCCGATGCTCTCCGGAATGCGCCCGTTCCTCGTCGCCCTGCTGCTGGCCGTCTGGGCCGGTGCCGCGCCGGGCGAGGCTGCCGGCCGGGAGCGGAACTCCAACCAGGTGACCGGCCTGCCGGTCCCCCGCTTCGTGACGCTGCGCTCGGGCGAGGTGAACGTGCGCACCGGCCCCGGCGTGCGCTACCCGGTGGAATGGGTGTTCACCCGCAAGGAGATGCCGGTCGAGATCACCGCGGAGTTCGACACATGGCGCCGGATCCGCGATTGGGAAGGCAGCGAAGGCTGGGTGCACCAGAGCATGCTGTCCGGCAAGCGCGGAGTCGTCGTGCTCGGCGCGCAACGCCAGATCCGCAGCGGGCCGGCTCCCGAAGCCCCCACCGTCGCCCGCGCGCAGCCCGGCGTCATGGGGTGGCTGTCCAAGTGCAAGGGCGAGTGGTGCCAAGTCGATCTGAAAGGCTACAAGGGCTGGCTGCAGCGCGGCGAGGTCTGGGGCGTATATCCCGATGAACGTTTCGAATAGCCACTGCGCAAAAGTTGGTTAGTTCCTATCCGAAAGAATCCCCGCGCTGTTTCAGCCGTGCAATCCGGCGGCAATGACCGGCCGCTAGTCTGATCCCGGCAGGAAAAGGACACCGGAGGGCGGCGTGGCGGCAGTGGCACTCAAGCGGAACGTGCGCGACCTCGGGCCCGTCATCGACCTCGTCCGGCAGACCTCGCCGAACCGTACCGATCTGGTTGCCGGGCTGTCGGACCTGCACGACCGCGTCTGCCGCTACGCCGTGGACTGCCGGCTGTGCCACGCCTCGGTGCCCTGCGAGCGGCTGCTGCGCAGGGCCTTCAGCGACCGCTGGGAGTGCCGGGATTAGGACGCTGCGCGCCGGTCCCTCCCGGCAAAGAACCGGGCCGGCGCGAGGGCGAGGCGGAGCGCCCCTCAGGCGAAATCCTTCGCCAGCTCCTGGCGCACGCTCTCCGGCATCACCGCCATGTGGCCGTAGTTGGGATGGGTGAAGGCGACCACCACCTGCGTGCCCGGCGCGCGGAAGGCGGCGACCTGCTCCGGCGTGAAGTCGAAGTGCATGAAGTGCACCGACGAGGTCTTGCCCTCCTCGTTGGTGCGCTCCACGTCGGCCTCCGGGCGGCCCGCCACCGTGTGGCCGGCGAACTGGAGCTGCATGGTCTCCTCGACGCCGCCCAGGCGCGTCAGGAAGGTCTGCCGCTGCACGGGGTTGTCGATCTCGAACATCACCGTGGCGACCAGTTCGCGCCCCTTGGGGATCAGCGGGTTGTAGGCGCGCAGCTCGTCCTCGACCTGCTCCTCGCCGCCCTTCTCGATGTAGAGCATCTCGTGGATCTGCTGCCACATCGTCTCGTAGTTCTCGAAATAGAAGGTGGTGTAGGGGCCGACCGAGACGCGGCGGTGCTTCTTCACCTCGACCAGCGCCTTGCGGCGCTCGGCGCGCTGCCTGCCGTACTCGGCGATCGGGATGAGGTCGGCGCGGGTGATCTCGGTCTTCCGGGCATGCATGGGGATCGCCTCCAACAGCGGTTAAACGCGCTTAAACGGAGATGCCGTAGGCGCGGGCGAAGATCTCGATGGGGTGCAGGTTCTCCGGCGGGGCGGCCTCGCCGTCAAGACGCTCGATGCCCTGCATGATGTGCATGCCGGCCAGCGGGCACTCGGACGAGACGTAGGCCTTGCCGGCCTTGGCCGCCTGGTTGGCGACCGGACGGCCGACCTTCAGCGCGGCCGGGAAGTTCGGCTTCAGCACCCCCCACGAGCCGCCGTGGCCGGAGCAGCGCTCGATCACCTTCACGTCGGCCTGCGGGATCAGGCGCAGCATCTCCGCCGACTTGGCGCCCATGTTCTGGGCGCGCGCGTGGCAGGCGAGGTGCATCGCCACGCCGCCCGGCACCGGCTGCATGCCCTCGGGCAGGCCGTGCCGCTTGGCGATGTCCACCACGAACTCGCTGAGGTCGAAGGTGGCCTGGCTGAGCTTCTCGACCTGGGCGCGGTGCGCCGCGTCCTTCGGCACCACCAGCGGCCATTCCAGCTTCAGCATCATGGCGCAGCTCGGGATCAGCGCCACCACGTCGTAGCCCCTGTCGATCCACGACTCGAAGGCGCCCGCCACGTTGGCGGCGTTGCGGTTGACGCGCTCCAGCTCGCCCTGCTCCAATTGCGGCATGCCGCAGCAGCCGGGATAGGCGACCTCCACCTCGACGCCGAGCTTGGCGAGCACGGCGCGCGCCGCCATGCCGATGGAGGGGTTGTTGTAGTTGGCGAAGCAGGTGGCGTAGAGCACCGCCTTGCGCTGGCCGTAGGCGGGGGCGTCGCGGTTGATCTCGACCGGCGTGTCGCTGGCGCGGCGCACCATGGTGTGGCCGTGGAACTTGGGAAGGTGCGCCTCCTGGTGGATGCCGGCGACCTTCTCCATGATCGGGCGGGTCAGCGTGTTGCCGGTGTCCGACGCCCAGTTGGCCAGCGGCGCCACGAGGCTGGCGAGCTTGCCGTTGCGGTCGGTCTCGACCAGCTGGCGCACCGCGAACGGCACGCCGCGCTTCTTCGCATCGACGGCGCGGTAGCGCAGCATCAGGTGCGGGAAATCCAGGTCCCATTCGTGCGGCGGCACGTAGGGGCACTTGGTCATGAAGCACATGTCGCACAGCGTGCAGGCATCGACGACCTGCCGGAAATCCTCGGACTTCACGTCGTGCATCTCGCCGGGGCCGGCGTTGTCGACGAGGTCGAACAGCCGCGGGAAGCTGTCGCACAGATTGAAGCAGCGGCGGCAGCCGTGACAGATGTCGAAGACGCGGCGCATTTCCGCGTCCAGCTTGGCCTCGTCGTAGAAATCCGGGTTCTGCCAGTCGAGCGGATGCCGGACCGGCGCCTCCAGGCTGCCTTCGCGCATGGGCGTGTTTCCCCCCTGGGAGGTGGCAGGCCGGTTCGTTGCCGGCCGTCATCGTTCGTTCAGGGCATTTTGAAAGCGGAAGGGATTCACCACCAAGACACCAAGGCACCAAGATCATCAGGCTTGGTTCAGCGTCGATGGCCGGCGGCGTTCCGGGCCGGCGATGCGCATCTTGGTGTCTTGGTGCC
>JAEYOB010000398.1 GCA_023412175.1 Pseudomonadota bacterium
CCTCCGGGGCGGCCTTTTCCGTTGCGCACCTCTTCCGGGGTAGCGGGCTGGGCCACCGGGGAGCGCCGCCAAAATTCACTCCCGACCTCGAAAGGGAGGACGGTCATGGTGGCGCTGGAACTGAGCGGCTCCACGGCTCCCGCGGGACGCGTGCGGGAAGCGGTGGCGGTCTTCGACGACCCCGACCGCCTGGACCAGGCGGTGACCGAGTTGCAGCAGGCCGGCTTCAACCGGGCCGACCTGAGCATCGCCGACAGGACGCGGTGCCGGAAGCTCGGCATCGCCTGGACCGACGCGCGGGAGATCGAGGACGACCCCAGGGTGCCGCGCACGGTGTTCGTCTCCAAGGCATCGGTCGGCGACGCCGAGGGCGTACTGATCGGCGTCGCCGTCTATCTCGGCGCCGTGGCCGCCGCGGGCGTCGCGGCGGCATCGGGAATCGGCATGTTCGGCACCATCCTGGCCGTCGCCATCACCGCGGCGCTGACCGGCGCCGTCGGCCTGTACCTGCGCGGCAGCGTGCACCGCCGCTATGTCGGCGCCATCCGCGACCAGGCCCGGCACGGCGGCATCGTGCTGTGGGTCAACCTGCACTCGCCCGAACAGGAGCGGTGCGCGGTGCAGATCCTGAACAAATGCTCGGCCAAGCGGGTGCACGTGCACGAGATGCCGGCGATCTGACGGCGGGCGGCGCCGGAGGTCATGTCGCGGGTTGCGGCCATGTCACAGGTTAATGCGGGGCAGTCCGCAACACCCTAGGGTAGAGGTCCCCGCCGCCCCAGGACTGGACCGATGCCCCCCGACGCCGCCTCCACCGCATCCGCCGCGTCCGCGGCGGAGGTGCCCGCCGACATCGTCGCGATCTCGGAATCGTCGCCGCTCGCCATGTTCCTCACCGACGCGGGCCGCCCGGAGAATCCGGTGCTCCACGTCAACGAAGCGTTCGTGCGGCTGACCGGCTACACGGCCGAGGAGACGCAGGGCGGACGCCTGCCGCTGCTGGAAGACCGGCGCACCGACGCGGAGACCGCCGACCGTCTGGCCAAGGCCTTTGTCGGAACCGCCCCCGTGGTCATCGACGCCCTGCACCACCGCAAGCGCGGCGCGCCCTTCACGGCCCGCCTGCACCTCAGCCCGGTGCGCGACCCGGACGGAACGGTCCGGCACTTCTTCGGCGTGCTGACCGACCTCGGCGAGCGCGCCGACCCCGGCGGCCGCGACGCCACCCTGCTGCGCGACTTCCAGCATCGGGTGATGAACAACCTCCAGTACATTCTCAGCCTGCTCGACATGCAGGCCCGGCGCTCCAGTTCGGACGAGATCCGCGACGCCTTCCGCGACCTGCGGGCGCGCATCGACGTGCTGGCGGAGGTCTACCGGCTGCTCTACCGCAACGCCGGGGAAACGCACCTGGACATCGGCAGCTACGTCGGCCAGCTCGCCCTGAACCTGTCGCGCTTCTACGACTCCAGCGGCACCGTGGCGCTGTCGGTGGACACGGTGCCGGTGCGGGTGGACGTGGACCAGGCGTTCCCGGCCGGGCTCGCGGTGACGGAACTGGTGGTCAACAGCTTCAAGCACGCCTTCGACGGCACCCGGCCCGGCCGCATCACCGTCCGCGTGGAACTTCCGGCGCCGGGCCGGCTGGCGGTGACGGTGGCCGACAACGGTCCCGGCCTGCCGCCGGCGCCCGCGGGCGGCAGCAAGCGACTCGGCATGACCATCGTGCATTCGCTGGCCCGGCAGATGGGCGGCTCGGTGGAGGTGCGCAGCGACGCCGGGCTGAGCGTCACGCTCAACGTGCCCCTGCCGGCCTGACGCGCGCTATTCCGCGGCGAGCTGGCGCTGCATGCGCGCGGGCATGCGCCGGAGATAGAGGTACAGGTCGTCGAAGTCCGCCGCCTCGGTCAGCCCCTCTATGTTCTTCAGGTAGAGACACTGGCCGTCCATCTCGATCAGCCCCTCGCTGCGCAGGCGCGACAGCGTCCGGTTGACGTGCACGACGCTGAGGCCGAGGGTGTCGGCCAGGATCTCCTGGCTGATCGGCAGCAGGAAGCGGTCGTCCTCCGCCATGCGGACCGCCTGGAGACGGCGCAGCAGCTCCAGAAGCAGATGCGCCATCCGCTCGTGCGCCGTGCGGCGGCCCAGGCAGGCCACCTTCTCCGACAGGATCGCCTCCTCGCGGGCGCCGCACCAGGCGAAGGCGAGGGCAAGGCGCGGGTGGTCGCGGAACAGCGCGGTCACGGCGTCCGGCGCGAACTCGGCGACCTCGACGTCGGTCAGCGCGCCGACGGAGTGGTCGGCGACTTCCAGCAGGTTGGCGTACAGGCCGATGATATCGCCGGGAATGGCAAAGTTCGTGATCTGCCGGCGGCCGTCCGACAGCGTGCGGAAGCGCATGGCCCAGCCGTCGCGCACCACAAAGACGCGCCCGAAGGGCTCGCCCTGGACGAACAGCGCGCCGCGCGCCGGGATGCGCCGGATCGCCGATTCCAGGCACGCCAGCGTGGCGCGCTCCCCTTCCGTCAGGGGCATCAGCATGTTCAGCTTGCGCACCAGCGGCGAGATGCTTCCCTTCATCGCAACCCCACACAACGGTCGTTGAGCTACAGCTGAACAACGCGCCGAACGGCGATGGTTTCCCAACCCCCGTCGGAATAACCAGGATGGTTTACCGACAGGCGCCGGAGTCAGGCGAAGCGACCTATGTCCAAGGTTGTGTGAAAGGAGAAGCCGGTCAGACCCGCGAGCAGTTGGTCCGCGTGCAGCGGGTGATGCCCGCCGCCTCCCCCAGGCGGTCGGCGACCCAGGCGCCGACGCTCTTGCCTTCACGCTGGGCGCAGGTGGCGATGGCCCGGTGCAGCATCGGATTCACGCGCACGGAGATCTTGCCGGAAAACGGCCGGTCCGCGTTGCCGCCCATGTCGCTGGACAGTTCCAGGTAATCCTCGACCGCCCGGTGAAAGGCGCTCGTCAGCTCGTCGACGGAACGGCCGGAAAAGGTGATGCCGTCGCGCGTATTGATGACCTGACCGACGAAAATGCCGGCCTCGTTGTCGAAGTCGATCTGGGCCTTGTAGCCCTTATATTCCATCATCGGCGGCGTCCCTCGGGGAAACGGTGCGCAGAACATACCCGGCCTTCGGGTGCGACGGTTTGACCTGCCTCAATTCTCTTGTCCGAAGTATGGTTGCCGGCATGATGCCCGATCT
>JAEYOB010000632.1 GCA_023412175.1 Pseudomonadota bacterium
CCCCGCCAACCCCCATTGCTGCCTGTCGCGTGGGCTCGGAGATGTGAATAAGACACAGAGCCCGATCAGGGCGGCGAGGCGGGACAGGCGCTGCGGATCGTCCAGAACGACGAAGGGCGGAACGCCGGTGATCCGACGCTCCGCCCAGGCCTTCAGCACGATCTCGCCGCCGATCCCCGCCGGCTCACCCATGGTGACCGCCAGCGGAGCGAGGGGCATCACACGCGATACTCCACGAAGGCGGCGCGGCGCAGGTCGCGCAGGTAACGGCGCGACACCAGTTCGGCGCGCTCCTGGATCAGCATGCCCTCGACCTCCTCGCGCGTCGGCAGGCGCGGCGCCTGCTTGGGCGGCGGCGGCGGGGCGGCGGCGGCCTTCTCCACCACGGTCTCGGTGATCATCGGCATGTCGCGCTTGCAGACGATCAGGATGATCGAGCCGCCGGGCCCGCTCAGCACCGGGCTCGGCTCGCCCAGCGGGATGCCGAGCGCCAGGTTCTGCAGGCCCGGCGCCAGGTCCTTGACGCGCAGCGTGCCCATGTCGCCGCCGTCCGGCAGGCCGATGGCCTTGGCCTTCTCGACGAAGTCGGCGCAGTTCTTGATCGACTTGCGCAGTTTCTCCGCCTGCGCTTCCACCGCCTTCTGCTGGGACGGGTCGGCCGCCGGCAGGGCGATCTGCTTCATGTTGACCTTGGCCTTGGAAATGTCGGGCTTCTGGATCTTGTGCACGACGGGCTGCGGCGGCGGAAGCTCCTCCTCCCCGCCGCCGATGGCGCGCTTCGAGCGCACCAGCAGGATGTGGTAGCCGGCCGCCGTGCGCACCGGCGGCGACAGCTGGCCGGGGCGGAGCTGCACCAGCGCCGCGTCGATCTGCGGGTCCAGCTCGCCCGGACGCACCCAGCCCAGGTCGCCACTGCTGGCGGCGGTGGTGGCCTGCGAGAACTGGCGGGCCACGGCGGCGAAGTTGCCGCCCTTGCGGATCTCGTCGAGCAGGCGCTCGCCGGCACGGCGCACCTGCTCCTCCTGGTCGGGGTTGTCGACGGCCAGGAAGATCTCGGCCACCAGATACTCCGGCTTGCCGATGCTCTGCTTGACCCGCTCCACGGCGGCCTCGACCTCGTCCTCGCCGATGTTCACCTCCTGGCGGACGCGGCGCTGCATGACGCGCTGCCACGCCATCATGGCGCGCGTCTGCTCGGTCAGGGTCGTGAAGGAGACGCCGGCGTCCCCCAGGTACTTCTGGAGCTGCTGGCGGTTCATCCGGTTCTGCTGGGCGATCTGCTCGATCGCCTTGTCGATGTCGCCCTGCGGCACGGTGATGCCGAGGCGTTTGGCCTCCTGGATCTGCAGCCGCTCGTCCACCAGCTGGCGCAGCACCTGCGGCATCAGGCGCTGGCGGGTCTCGGTGCTGTCGGGCATGCCGGCGCTCAGCACCATCAGGCGCAGCCGCGCGTTCACGTCCGACACGGAGACCGCCTCGTCGTTGACCACGGCGGCGATGCGCTCGGCGCCGCTCTGGCCGCCCTGGGCGGGCGGCTGCGCCTGGGCCGGCTTGGCCTTCTGCGCCGCGCTCTCCGCGGGGACGAGCGCCACGACCGCGCACGCGCTTGCCACGGCGAGGACGGTCCGGACGGCACGCAAACTGAACATGGACTTCTGCTCCCCAGATGATCGGCCCTTAATACGGCTCCGCCGCCCGCGTTGCAAACGGGATCGTTCGGGCCCGCCGCGCTCCGCTCAGCCGTCTTCCAGATGCAGCAGGGCCGTAACGCCGATCAGCAGCGCGATTCCCGTGGGCATCCACGCCGCCATCGGCACGGGGATGGTTTCCGACAGGCCCAGCGTCTTGACCACGTCGGTCGCCATGAACAGCACGAAGCCGGTCAGCACGCCGCCCGACACCATGATCAGCGCGCCGCCGCGCCGCGGCATGCGCATCGAGAAGGCGGCGGCGAACAGCACCATGGCGCAGAACAGCAGCGGCTGCGCCAGCAGCGCGCTGTAGTGCAGCCGGTGCCGCGTGGCCGGGAATCCGGTCAGTTCCAGCGTGTGGATGAAGCGCGGCAGCTCCCAGAACGAGATGGTCTCCGGCGGCGCGAAGCTGCCTTCGATCTGCTCCATGTCCAGCTCGGTTGGGATGGTGTAAGTCGGCCGGACCTCGGGGTCGCGCTTCGGCTGGTTGAGGATGGCGTCGCTCAGCACCCACTGGCGGTCCCGCAGGACGGCCGACGGCGCGTCGAGGCGCCCGAGATACGTCTTCTCGTCCTGGAACAGGAAAACGATGACATTGCTCAGCTCCAGCGTGGCGGGGTTCACCGTCTCGGCATGGATGAAGTACTGCTCGCCGTCGGTCGACTGGCGCAGCCACAGGCCGGCCTTGGAGATGTCGAAGGTGCTGCTGCGCTGCTTCAGGTAGCGGCTCTGCAACTGCTCGTACTTGGCGATGAACACCGCGCCGACGGGGTTGATCAGCGTCACCTTGACGACGCCGATCAGCGCCGCGGCGACCAGCACGGGCATGAGGAACTGCCACGCCGAGACGCCGACCGCGCGCGCCACCACCAGTTCGGCGCTCCGCGTCAGCCGCCAGAAGGTGAACATGCCGGCGAACAGGATGACGAACGGGAAGACCTGCTGCCCGATCTCCGGCTGCTTGAGCAGCGCCATCTGCATCACGAGGCCGAAGGTGATGTTGGGCTTCGATCCGGCACGGCGCAGCAGCTCGACCACGTCGAGCAGCAGGATGATGCCGAGGAAGACCAGCAGCAGCAGCACGAACCAGGTAACGAACTGCCGGCCGATGTAGCGCGACAGCGTCGCGGACGAATACATGAGTCGGCCTCCAGCGGCCGGGAACGGGATCCGGTGGGCTATGTACCCCCGAACGGCCGGCAAGACAACCCGTGCGGCCGATCCGAGCCGCTTGACAGGCCGGCCAAGCCCTCTACCCTCGGCCTGTCATCGGAAGATTGAGCGTCCCGCGAAAAGAAAGAGGGGGAGATGAAGTTCACCTTCGCCAAGCCGGCCCTGCCGAAGGCCGGCACCATCGTCGTCACCGTGCTTGCCGAGCGGGCGCTGGGAAGCGCCGGCCGCGACCTCGACCAGAAGACCGGCGGCATGCTGACGCGCGCCATGGAGGCGAGCCGCTTCACCGGCAAGAAGGACGAGACGCTGGCCGTCCTCGCCCCCGCCGGCCTGGAATCCTCCCGCGTGCTGCTGCTGGGCCTCGGCAAGCCCGAGGACATCGCCGCGCTGACCCTCCAGTCGGCCGGCGGCGCCATCGTCGCCGCGCTGGGCAGGAGCGGCGAGACCGAGGCGCACGTCTTCGTCGAGACTCCGGAGGGCGGCGCGCTCAAGCCCGCCGAGATGGCCGCCGAGATCGCCTTCGGCGCCCGCCTGCGCTCCTACCGCTTCGACAAGTATCGCACCAAGGACAAGAAGGACGCCAAGCCGTCGCTGAAGAAGGTCAACCTGCTGGCCGAGGATCCGGACGCCGCCAAGCGCGCCTTCGCCCGGCTGGACAAGGTGGCGGACGGCGTGCTGTTCGCCCGCGATCTGGTGTCGGAGCCGGCCAACGTCGTCTATCCCGAATCCCTGGCCGAGCAGTGCCGGGAACTGGCCGCGCTGGGCATCGAGGTCGAGGTGCTCGACCAGAAGAAGCTCAGGAAGATCGGCATGAACGCCCTGCTGGGCGTGGCGCAGGGCAGCGCGCGCGAGGCGCGGGTCGTCGTCATGCGCTGGAACGGCAACCCGGACGCGCAGGACAAGCGGCCGGTCGCCTTCATCGGCAAGGGCGTCACCTTCGATTCGGGCGGCATCTCCATCAAGCCGGCCGCCGGCATGGAGGAGATGAAGTGGGACATGGCCGGCTCGGCCGTGGTGATCGGCACCATGATGGCGCTGGCCGGCCGCAAAGCGAAGGTCAACGCGGTGGGCGTCGTCGGGCTGGTCGAGAACATGCCCTCGGGCACCGCGCAGCGCCCCGGCGACATCGTCGCCTCGCTGTCCGGCCAGACCATCGAGATCGTCAACACCGACGCCGAGGGCCGGCTCGTGCTGGCCGACTGCCTGTGGTACACGCAGGACACCTATCGGCCGCGCCTGATGGTGGACGTGGCGACGCTGACCGGGGCGATCATCATCGCGCTGGGCCACGAGCACGCCGGCCTGTTCTCCAACGACGACGAGCTGGCGGTCGCCCTGACCGGCGCCGGCAAGGCGGTGGGCGAGCCGCTGTGGCGCCTGCCGCTGGGCGACGCCTACGACAAGGACATCAACACCGACGCCGCCGACATGAAGAACACCGGCTCAGGCCGGGCGGCGGGCAGCGTCACCGCGGCGCAGTTCCTGAAGCGCTTCACCAACGACGTGCCGTGGGCGCACCTGGACATCGCCGGCGTGGCGTGGTCGAAGAAGGACAGCGCCGTCGTGCCGAAGGGCGGCACCGCCTTCGGCGTCCGCCTGCTGGACCGCTTCGTGGCGGACTTCCACGAGGGGTGATGTGACCGAGGTCCGCTTCTACCACCTCCAGCGCCGAAGCCTGGAGCAGGCGTTGCCCAAGCTCCTGGAGAAGACGCTGGAGCGTGGCTGGCGGGCCGTCGTGCTCGCCGGCTCGCCCGAGCGCGTCGATGCCCTCAACCAGCATCTGTGGACCTACGACCCCGCGTCCTTCCTGCCGCACGGCGCACGGCGCGACGGATTCGCCGAGGTCCAGCCGGTCTGGCTGACCGCCGAGGACGAGAACCCCAACGGCGCCACCGTGCTGTTCCAGCTCGACGGCGCCGCCAGCGAAAGGCAGGCCTCCTACGACCTCGTCTGTGA
>JAEYOB010000635.1 GCA_023412175.1 Pseudomonadota bacterium
CCTGCGACGTGCTGGTCAACTGCGCCGGCCTCGGCGCCTGGGACGCCGCCCGCGCGCGGGAGGGCTTCCCGGCGGAGCACGTGCCGCCGCGCGTCCTGGCCAAGGGCACCTACTACGCGCTGGCGCAGGGGCGCTCGCCCTTCACGCGGCTGGTCTACCCGATGCCCATCGAGGGCGGCCTGGGCGTGCACATCACGCTGGACCTCGCGGGCCAAGCGCGCTTCGGCCCGGACGTCGAGTGGGTCGATAGCGTCGAGTACGGCGTCGATCCGGGGCGGGCCGACTCCTTCTACGCCTCGGTGCGCAGCTACTGGCCGGAGCTGCCGGACGGCGCGCTGGTGCCGGCCTACTGCGGCATCCGCCCGAAACTGACCGGGCCGGGCCAACCGCAGGCGGATTTCCTGATCCAGGGGCCGGAGACGCACGGGGTGCCGGGGCTGGTCAACCTGTTCGGCATGGAATCGCCGGGCCTGACCTCCTGCCTCGCCATCGCGGATCACGTGGCGGAGCGGCTGTCGCAGGGCGGCCCGGCCGAAAGCTCCTGCCGCCGCGCTGACGCCGCGACGCGATCTTGACCGGGGGGTACACCTCCCCATTTATTGTGCAGGGCAGCGCCGACGTCCTCGGGCTGCGCCGCTCCAACGGGCGCCGGAAACGGGCCCTTCGCTGCAACTCGCTCAATCCCGAGGAGGATGCGCCATGTCGACACGCCTCTCGCTTTTCAACAGCCCGCTTCTGCTCGGCTTCGACCAGTTCGAGCGCACGCTCGACCGCATCGCCAAAAGCTCGGCCGAGGGCTATCCGCCCTACAACATCGAGCAGATCGGCGACGACGGCCTGCGGATCACGCTCGCCGTGGCCGGTTTCACCGCCGAAGACCTGTCGGTGCAGATCGAGGACAACCAGCTCGTCATCCGCGGGCGCCAGCAGGACGACAAGAGCCGGATCTACCTGCACCGCGGCATCGCCGCGCGCCAGTTCCAGCGCAGCTTCGTGCTGGCCGAGGGGATCGAGGTGATCGGCGCGTCGCTCGACAACGGCCTGCTGCACATCGACCTGACGCGGCCGATGCCCGAGCCCAAGGTGCGCACCATCAAGATCGAGCAGCCGAAGCCCGGCGACGGCGGCACCGCCCGCACCATCGACGTGGCTCCCGACCGCTCCGAGAGCTGACGCGAAGCCCTTCGAGTCGCTCCTTCGAAAACGGTTCCATCAGAGAAAGTGTCGATATGAACACCTCCCCCGCCATCGTGCGCCATCTGTCCGCCGAGGATTTCGCGGCCTTCGGCGTCGACCACGTGGCCTACGTCAAGCCGGTCCTCGTCAACGGGGTCGCAGCCTTCGCCATCCATGCCGCCGACGGCACGCCGCTGACCGTGCTGCCCGACCGCGACGTCGCCTCCGCCGCCGTCCGCCAGAACGACCTGGAGCCGGTGAGCGTCCACTGACGCTCTCCGGTCCCGGCCGGAGAGCTCGCCGCAGCGTGCCGCATTACGGCTTGTGCCGGACGTGCCGCCCGCTATTGTAGGAAAATCCGACGGTACGAGCATTCGGGCCCGGGTCGCGTATTCAGGAGAGGGGCCGTGGACGGCGGTCAGCAGGCGGGCGACGACGCGCTGCGCGGAGCATGGGACGACGAGGCGCGCGACGCGCTGCATATTCTCCCCCTCTCCATGATTCCACTGGAAACGCCGGGACTTCAGCACGCGCGGCTGATCAAGAACGTGCGGCTGGAAACCGTTATCGAGATGTTCAACGACGCCCAGACCGGCAGCGGCCAGGTGAAGCCGCGCGACATCGGCGTCTATTTCGAATCCTACAAGGAAGAGGTCGAGCGCGACCTGCTGAAGATCGAGCGGATCGCGCAAGCCGCCAGCTTCGACGTCTACACCTCGCGCATCGAGCTGCGCCGGCTGAAGATCGACATCAACAGCCACGAGTCGCTGACCCTCTCGAAACGCAAGAAGGCCGAGCTGACGCAGTACATGACCGTGTTCACCCGCCCGCTGATGGAATACGTCTACGGGTCGGAGAACGTGGAGGTCGACAGCGTCGAGCAGCTCATCCAGATGTTCGCCTCCCCCAACCGCGAGGAGGCGCTGCGCAATCTGCGCATGATGGCCGACCGGCTGGACATCGGGCTGATGGACATCCCGAACTTCCTGGAGGATTACGGCGACATCTTCCTGTCGCTTGCCTATTTCAAGAAATGCCTGGACGACATCGTTCCCGAGGTCCAGCGCTTCCTGTCGTGGATGGCGGAGGTCCGCGCCTCCAACGAAATCAAGCGCGACTACCGGCAGGCCAGGATGCTGGACGAGATCAGCCGTGACCTGACGGACATCACCGCCTCGATCACCGGCCGCTTCGAAAGCTTCGACAACCGCTCCAAGGACTTCTGGCGCGACATCAACGCCGAGACCTTCCGCTCGATCCGCGAGCTGATCACGGCGCACCACGTGACCATCGGCGGCGTGCTGTGCGGTCTGGCGGTGAAGATGGACCTGTGGAAG
>JAEYOB010000647.1 GCA_023412175.1 Pseudomonadota bacterium
CGAAGCGCGGAAAGGAGGGGGCAAGCAATGACCGACACCCTCCGCACCCTCCGCCGCGCCGCCGAGGCGCGCCTCGCCGCCGCCGGCGTCGACACGCCGGAGCTGGACGCGCGCCTGCTCGTCCAGCACGCGCTGAACCTCAGCCGAGAGCAGCTCCTGTTCGACGCCGACAAGCCCGTTCCGCCGGAAGACGCCGCCAGGCTCCGCGCCCTGCTCGACCGCCGCGCCGCGCGCGAGCCGGTGTCGCGCATCCTCGGCGAGCGGGCGTTCTGGAGCCTGGAGCTGTCGCTCAACGCCGACACGCTCGACCCGCGGCCGGACACCGAGACCATCGTCGAGGCTGCCCTCGACGCCCTCCCCGACCACACGGCGCCCCTGCGCATCCTCGACCTCGGCACCGGCACCGGCTGCATCCTGCTGGCGCTGCTGGCCGAGCTGCCGAACGCCACCGGCCTCGGCATCGACCTCAGCCCCAACGCGGTCGAGGCCGCCACCGGCAACGCCGCGCGCAACGGGCTGGCCGGCCGCGCCCGCTTCCAGGCCGGCGACTGGGGCGACGGGCTGGCCGAACGCTTCGACCTCGTCGTCTCCAACCCGCCCTACATCCCCAGCAGCGACATTCCGTCGCTCGACCCGGAGGTGCGCGAGCACGACCCGCTGCGTGCGCTGGACGGCGGCGCCGACGGGCTGGACGCCTACCGCGCCATCGCCGCGCAGCTTCCCGGCCTGCTCGCCCCCAAGGGCGTCGTGGCGCTGGAAGTCGGCGCGGGGCAGGCGGCCGACGTGGCAAGCCTCCTGGACGCCAACGGCATCGGCATCACCGGCGTGTTCCGCGATCTCGGCGGCATCGAGCGGTGCGTTCGGGCCCGTAACGGCCGGTAAGACCCGGGTAATTCCGGGTCCCCCCACAAAAAGCAGTTGGATTGGCGGTCTTTCCTCGTTAGGGTGCAGGACAGCGACGATCCGTGGGTCGGCGGGCGAAGGCCCGTTCGATGCGACCGCACAAGGTCCCGGACGCCGCGTTCGAATCCCCGAAACCGATCCGCGGCCCCGTGCTGCGGCGGGCCCGGCTGCCGGAAGGGCGGCCGGCGCGTTGAGGGGGATGCGCTTCTCGAACATGGGGCCACAAGACCCGAATGAGACAAGGACCGAACAACCGACGTTCGCGCGGCCGTGGCGGCAGTGGTGGCGGTGGTGGCGGCGGCGGCGGTGGCGGGGGCGGCGGCAACAACGCCGGCCGGCGCCAGAACGTCCCGCTGCGTCACCAGACCTTCGACAGCAACGGCCCGGATGTGCGCATCCGCGGCAATGCCTGGCAGGTCCATGAGAAATACCTGACGCTGGCCCGCGACGCCGCGTCGTCGGGTGACCGCATCCAGGCGGAGAACTATCTCCAGCATGCGGAGCATTACTTCCGCATCATCACCCAGATCCAGGAATCCGAGAACCGCCAGCGCGACGGCCGCGGCAATGGCCAGAACCAGCCGCACCAGCCGGGTCCGCAGGATCAGGAAGAGTACGAGCAGTCCGAAGCCGAGGCCGAGTCCGACGGCACCGAAGAGCGCGCCGCGGCCAACGCCTGACCGGCGTTCCAAACAGGCGTTCCGTACAAGCCGGTCCATACAGGTCGGGCGAGCCGCTCCGGCGGCCGCCCGATCCCGGACCGTTCGGGCTGTTCCGGCTGGCTACCCCAGCTCCACCGCATCACCGACGGCCACCCGACCGCCGGTGACGACGCGCGCGTAGACGCCGCAGTGCGTGTGCCCCAGGCCCCGGCGCATGGCCCGCAACAGGTTCAGTTCGCGCGAACCGCCGTCCGGCGTGCCGCTCGGCGCCACGTCGATGGCGGCGCAGCGGCCGGTGGGCTTCACCACCTCCAGCACCGCCCCGCCGACGCGGACCGTCCGGCCGACCCATTCGCGCTCCGCCCAGGGGGCAAGCCCGTCCAGCCACAGGTTGGCGCGGAAGCGGCCGGGATCGACCGGCTCCTTCGCCACACGCTCGATGTCCTGCACGCTGGCGAGGTTCAGCAGCGAGACCAGCGGCGCCTCGGTGTCGGTGAAGGCGCCGCCCTTGCCGTCGGCGATCTTCGGCGCGCCGGGCGCCGCCCCCGCCATGTAGGCAGCGAAGAACTGCTCGATCAGCGTGCGGCCCATGGGCTGGTCCAGCCGGCCGCGCGCCACCTGACGGCCGTTGCGGCGGATGACCAGCGCCTGGGTCGCCGCGTCGAACTCGGTCTCCAGCGCCGCCAGCTTCTCGTTGCGCACCAGGGTGAAGAATTCGGATTTCGGCCGCCAGCCCTCGTGCTCCACCTCGGCGGCGGGGCCGTGGAGAATCGCATAGGCGCGGTCGAAGGGCAGCGTCTGCCCGGCCGTGAGCTCTACGGCCGGCAGTTCCTCGGCGCTCAGCCCCTTGACGGGGTAGCGGCGGATCGTCGCAACGGTGGTCATAGCTTGGTATGTGTTGCCGCTCGCCCGCTTCTGTCAACTGCGGTGCAGCATGAATGTCACCAATGTTCGGTCAGAGGCACCAGACCGCGGTATTCGGCGAGCCGCTGCCGCGTCGCCGGCGTGGTGTCCTCCGGCAGCCGGTCGAGCGGGAAGAAGGCCGCCTCGATGATCTCGAAGCCGTCCGCCTTCGGCCGGCCGCTCCAGCTCCGGGCGACGAACACCGCCACGTGATCGCTGGCCCCGCTGCGGAAGCGCGCGTACATGCCCAGCGGCTGCGCGGCGCTCTCGACGGTCAGGCCGACCTCCTCCCGCACCTCGCGCTTCATCGCCTCGACCAGCGTCTCGCCCTTGCCCACGCCACCGCCTGGCAGGTGCCAGCCGGCGACGTAGCTGTGCCGGATCAGCAGCACGCGGTCGCCGTCCTCGCGCGGCTCCACGATGATGGCGCGCACGCCCATGGTGAGCGGCCGCGCCACCCGGTGCCACGCGTTGCGGGCGCGCCAGGCGAGGCGGAGCGGATTCAGCGGATTGGGCATGGCGCGGGTCAGCAGCGAAAGGTCGGTCATTCCGGTGGGGCCGTGTGCTGGGCGGGGAAGCCTCCACAGTAGCGGCCTTCACGACGATGCCGGAAGCGGCGCAATCGGTCGAGGAGCAACCGCGATGGGTGATTACCCCCATCGTCCGCACGGTCAATAACCCCGCATAACGGATGGTCTTGCACAGGCTGGACCCCGCTCCATATCTACCGCAGCATCCTCCTGGATCGCACACATCGCGTGGGTCATAGGCCGAGCGTGCTGCCTGGCGGGCGGTCGGCCGCAGAATGGAGAGGACCGATGGATTTCGAGAAGTACACCGAACGCAGCCGCGGCTTCGTTCAGGCGGCGCAGACGCTTGCCCTGCGGCGGGGGCACCAGCTGCTCACGCCCGAACATCTGCTGAAAACCCTGCTCGACGACAAGGAAGGCCTCGCCGCCAACCTGATCCGCAAGGCCGGCGGCGATCCCGCCCAGGCCCTGTCCGGCGTCGATGCCGAACTGGACAAGCTGCCGAAGGTGGAAGGCTCGGGCGCCGGCCTGCGCGGCATCAACCCTGAGCTGGCGCGTGTCTTCGAGCAGGCCGAGAAGATCGCCGAGAAGGCCGGCGACAGCTACGTCACCGCCGAGCGCATCCTGCTGGCGCTGGCCATGGCCGAGGGGACCCCGGCCGGGCGCATCCTGAAGAACGCCGGGGTGAGCCCGCAGGCGCTCAACACCGCCATCAACGAGATCCGCAAGGGCCGCACCGCCGACACCGCCTCGGCCGAGCAGGGCTACGACGCGCTGAAGAAGTACGCGCGCGACCTGACCGAGGCGGCGCGCGAGGGCAAGCTCGACCCCGTGGTCGGCCGCGACGAGGAGATCCGCCGCACCATCCAGGTTCTCGCCCGCCGCACCAAGAACAACCCCGTGCTGATCGGCGAGCCCGGCGTCGGCAAGACCGCCATCGTCGAGGGGTTGGCCCAGCGCATCGTCAAGGGCGACGTGCCGGAAGGGCTGAAGAACAAGCAGCTGATGTCGCTCGACCTCGGCGCCATGGTGGCCGGCGCCAAGTTCCGCGGCGAGTTCGAGGAACGGCTGAAGGCCGTGTTGCAGGAAATTCAGGCCGCGGCCGGCGAGATCGTCGTCTTCATCGACGAGCTGCACACCCTGGTCGGCGCCGGCAAGGCGGAAGGCGCCATGGACGCCTCCAACATGCTCAAACCCGCGCTGGCGCGCGGCGAGTTGCACTGCGTCGGCGCCACCACGCTGGACGAGTACCGCAAGCACATCGAGAAGGACGCCGCGCTGGCCCGGCGCTTCCAGCCGGTGTTCGTCTCCGAGCCGACGGTGGAGGACACCATCTCCATCCTGCGCGGCCTGAAGGAACGCTACGAGGTGCACCACGGCGTGCGCATCACCGACGGCGCCATCGTCTCGGCCGCCACGCTGTCCAACCGCTACATCACCGACCGCTTCCTGCCCGACAAGGCCATCGACCTGATCGACGAGGCGGCGAGCCGCCTGCGCATGGCCGTCGATTCGAAGCCGGAGGAGATCGACGAGCTGGACCGCCGCATCATCCAGCTCAAGATCGAACGCGAGGCGCTGAAACGCGAGACCGACGAGGCGTCGCGCAACCGCCTGCACGACCTTGAGGAGGAACTGGCGAACCTGGAGCAGCGGTCCGGCGAGCTGACCGCCCGCTGGCAGGCCGAGAAGGACAAGCTGAACAGCGCGCAGAAGCTCAAGGAGGACCTCGACCACGCCCGCACCGAGCTGGACAACGCCCAGCGCGCCGGCAACTGGGCGCGGGCGGGCGAGCTGACCTACGGCGTGATCCCCGAGCTTGAGCGCAAGCTGAAGGACGCCGAGCAGGCGTCGCAGAGCCGCATGCTGAACGAGGAGGTGCGCGACAGCGACATCGCCGCCGTGGTCAGCCGCTGGACCGGCGTGCCGGTGGACCGGATGATGGCCGGCGAGCGCGAGAAGCTGCTGAAGATGGAGGAGCGGCTGGCGACCCGCGTGGTCGGCCAGGACGAGGCCATCGTCGCCGTGTCCAACGCCATCCGCCGCGCCCGCGCCGGCTTGCAGGACCCGCACCGCCCCATCGGCTCGTTCCTGTTCCTCGGCCCCACCGGCGTCGGCAAGACCGAGCTGACCAAGGCGCTGGCCGAGTTCCTGTTCGACGACGAGACCGCCATGGTCCGCCTCGACATGTCGGAGTACATGGAGAAGCACTCCGTCGCCCGCATGATCGGCGCGCCTCCGGGCTATGTCGGCTACGAGGAGGGCGGCGCGCTGACCGAGGCGGTGCGGCGCCGGCCCTATCAGGTCGTGCTGTTCGACGAGGTGGAGAAGGCCCATCCCGACGTCTTCAACGTGCTGCTGCAGGTGCTGGACGATGGCCGGCTGA
>JAEYOB010000401.1 GCA_023412175.1 Pseudomonadota bacterium
AAGCTCCACCGTGAGACTGCCCACCTCGGCCTCGGCGCGCGCCCGGCGGAACCCGCTGGCGTGGCGCAGACGTTCGCGGGTGCTCACCAGCCATCCCGCATCCGCGGCGCCCTGCCGAAGCATGGCCGCAGACGCACAGGCGAGGGCCGCGGCGCGTTCCATGAGATCGGGACGGTACTGTGCGGCCGCGGCTGCGGCCCGGCTCGCCGCTTCGGTGAGCTGCGCCTGTTCGCCCAGCATCCGGCCGCCTTCCGCGATGGCGCCGAAATCGAGCCCGGCGGGAGTGCCGGTGGAGAACTGGACGCTGCTCAGAAATTGGGTGGCCGTGTCGACCCATGCCGCCGTGTCCGTCCGCTGCACGAGGTCGGCGGCGCGTTCGGCCAGGGACTGGGCCGAGTCCCAGAGGTCGCTGGACAGCTCTGCCAAACGGGCGAACCAGCCACCCGCCGTCTCGGCCGCGCTTGCGACGGCCTCTCGCGCCGTGGGCAGGTCCTTTCCCTCCAGCCACGCGTCGAGACGCTCCCTCACCGGTGCGAGCGCGTCGGACAACGTCGTCCAGCCCTGCTCAGCCTGGCAGGAGGCGGTGGAAGACGCAGTAGCGATGCCATCCATGACGTCATGGAGGTTGCGGTCGGCGTCTTCGACGAGGCGCGAGAAGTCGCCGGAAAGGTTGGTGCCCTTGGCGCGGTCGACGGCGGCGAGGCCCTCCCGGATGCGATCGGCGAATCCGGCACCGTCGGCGCCGAGGACGCCACGGGCGAAATGGCGGAGATCCTCGGCGGAGCCGCCGGGCAGAAGCTGCGGCATGAGGCGCTCCATGTCGGCGGACAGCCGCTCCGGTGCAGCGCCGGTCCGGACGGCCGCGTCCAGCAGCTCCTCCAGCTTGACCGCAGCATCCGCTGCGGCGCCCTGCACGGCCGGCGCCGCCGCTTCGGCGCCGCGCAAGCCCAGCACGCCGAGATTCACGAGAGCCGAGACGGCGCAGACCTTCTGCATCCATCCGCCCGCGCCCGCCTGCGGGCCGGTGGCGCGGCTATCCGTAGCCGTGACGCTGTATTGTCGATCGCCCATGGGAGCGGTCCTTCCTTTGCCGATCGGCGGCCGCGGGCGGGCCGGTGCCGAACCGGGATCGAACAGGGGGAGCCGCTCGATGCGCGGTGGCTCCGGAGTGCTGCTGAAGGGGCTGGAGGCCGTTCCGAGGCGTACGACGTCGGTGCGGATACGGCCGGCGATGGTCTCGTGCAGGCGACCGATGCCGGAAGCGCTGTCCAGCACCTCGGAATCGGTCACCGGCGCTATGCCGATGTCCGTCCAGAACCGGTCGGCGGCGGCTGCAGGAGTCTCCCCGGGTCTCCGCCGGTCCGGGGACCCGGCGGCGGACGCAACCGTCGCCCACAGATACAGGCGAGCGGCATCCGTCGTCAGCGAACCGGCCAGGGAGGCCGGCATCAACGCGGCGGCGATCTCGGCCGGACAGGCAAGCGACCCGACGACGTGCCCGGCGTTTCGCTCCCCGACCACTTGGCGCACCCGCCCGGCCGCGATGGCGCCTCGCAGGAACGTCCCCGTCGGCCCCTTCTCCACCTGGGCGGCCCACGGCGTGTCGTGCACGACGATGGGACCGCGCAGATAGGCGCGGTGTTCCGGAGCGAGGGCCGTCCCCGTCATCTCGATGAGCGCCTCGACGCCCTCCGCGGCCATGCCCATGCGGGCGAGTTCGGCGAGCTTCTCGGCGTTTCGGTCGCCGACGCTGTACTGGGCGCGCTCGCGCGTGACGCTGTGCTCGAATTGGTCGAGCAACTGCTGCAGCCGTTCGCCGGCCTGCTCCGCCTCCGCGTCGCGCGCCAGAACCCTCGCCAGAACGTCCGGAAGCCGCCCGGCGGCCAGGTCGGCCAATTCGCGTTCGATCACCGACGGATCGCCGCCGGACCGGCGAAGCCCCTCCAGCTCGCCGTGCAGGCGCTCCTCCAGCAGGTCGTGCTGGGCAAGCGAGCGGTACAGCGCCCAACGGTCGGTGACCATCGCTTCCGGATCGCCAGCGCGGTTGGCGGCGCCGAGCGCGATGGCACCGTGCCAGGCGGCGTCGATGTCCGGATGGGCGATCAGTTCCAGCGCATGGCGCAGACCGGGCCGGTACGGATGCTGCAGCGCTTCGGCGAGATCCTCGATCTGCCTGTCGTTGCCGAGTCCGAAGGACTCCAGCGTCACCAGCGACGCTGGCGCGTCGAGGTTCTCCGTGGCCACCGCCAGCTGGTGCAGCAGGTGTCGCGCCCGGTCGCGGTCGGGGACCTCCGCCCGGTCGAGAAGCGCCTGCAGATCGCGCGCCAGACATCCGGCATCGGCGCTGTAGAAGGACGGAGCCCGGCGCACCGCCTGCTGGGCGAGGGCACGGGACCGGCGGTCCTGTCGCTCGGACCCGCTTGGGGCGCGGGAAGCGGCATCGTACACGGCTCGATAGACGTCGGCGACGGCCTGGTGCTGGCCTGTGCCGACGAGCCGCAGCCCGGCCGGCACGTCAGGGGCGTTGAAGATCAGCTCCTCGGCGAGGGCGGCCGCCTCGTCGAGCACAGCCGGCGGGGCCAGCTGGGCGATCGTCTTTAGCGGACGGGGCGTCACGTAGGCCGTGAGATCGGCCCAATCCGGATCGGCCCGGCGCACCGGGCGCTCGGTGTTGATTCCCTCCTCCAGCAGGCGCGTGGCCCCCGCCTGGCGGGAGCCGAGGCTGAACTGGGCATGCTCGCGCATCCGGACTGGCTCCGGTTGCGCCGCCGGCGTGCGCTGCGCCGCGCGGGACTCCTCGTAAGCCCTCTCCAGCACGGGCAGTTCCGGGGACAGCTGAAGAAGGCCCGGCGTTGCCGTGGTGATGGGCGTCACCGCCCGGCTCCAGTGCTCCCGGGACAGACCATTGCCGTGGATGACGGTCGCCGGGATGCCGGCGGCCGCCACCTGGATGTAGCAGGCGTGGTGGATGGTCGGGTCGATCTCCGTCGCCTCGTAGTAGAGGTGCTTGGACGGATCGATACCCTGCTCGCGCAGCGCAGCGGCGGCCGAAAGGATCTGGCCGCCCGGGCCGGCCGCCGGCTCGGCCATGGCGATGTAGCCGTTCTCCCGGACGATCGCGCCGGCGTCCTGCAGAGCGATGCGGGCCATCAGGTCGGAAACGGTGAAGGGGGTGAAGAACTGCCCGGCCCGGTCGTTCGTCAGCTCGCGATCCTGCAGGATCGGTCCCAGGAAATCGCGTCCGGTGGTGCCGACCGCCGCCATCGTATCGGCGAACATCTGGCTCAGCGCCAAGCGGTCCTCCGGACGTTCGTACTTGCCGATGGTGCGCAGGTAGCGCTCCTCCGCCTCGCGCCAGGGCGTCGAGTAGGGGGGATAGACGCTGTTGCGGAGCGCGCAGTACCCGAGTTCGAGCGCATCGCGCATCACCTCGCGCGGCGAGTAGCGGCGCTCCACGCTGTCGAGCAGTTTTTCGAAATGACGGCGGTGCTGGAGGTGCGGATCCTGGCGCGCCGCCATCCGTGAGACGGGCGGTACCCGCTTCTCCAGCGCCTTCTCGGCCGCGTGGAGTTCGTCGGCACCGGCCGCCTTGAGCCCGGAGATCCGTTCGGCCTCCGCCGGCTCCAGGAACTTCGGCTTGAAGGTGGTGTCGACCCCGAAGGCCCAACGGTCGTCCCGGATCCGGAGGTCGTCCAGCACGTCGCGGCGCGCGAAAGGCGCGCTGTACTGGACGGCGGCCTGCGGCGCCCAGGGCTCCGCCCTGGACCGACCAAGGGCCGCCAGGCC
>JAEYOB010000693.1 GCA_023412175.1 Pseudomonadota bacterium
GGTCCTGTCGCTGGTCGCCGGCTACGTGGTGGACAGCCACGACCGGCGCCGCATCCTGATGGCCGCCCTATTGCTGGAGACCGCCGGGCTGGGGATCCTGTTCGCGCTGACCGCGACCGGCACGGCGGCCCCGGCGCCAATCTTCGCGGTGGTGTTCGTCCTGGGCATCGCCAAGGCGTTCGGCGGACCGGCGCACAACGCGCTGATCTCCGCCGTGGTGCCGGCGGAGGATCTGCCCAACGCGGTGGCCTGGAACTCCACGGCGCTCCAGACGGCGACCATCGGCGGGCCGGCGCTGGGCGGGCTGCTCTACCTCGCCGGGCCGGCGGTGGTGTACGGCACGGCCACGGTGCTGCTGGGCGCCGCTGCGATGCTGGTCGCCGCGTTCCGCCCGCGCCGGGTGGAACTGGCGAAGCGCGCGGTGTCCTGGACCTCGTTGCTGGCCGGCGTCGCCTTCATCCGCAGCCGGCCGGCGATCCTCGGCGCCATCTCGCTGGACATGATGGCGGTGATGCTGGGCGGAGCGACAGCGCTGCTGCCGGTCTACGCCAAGGATATCCTGCTCGTCGGCCCATGGGGTCTCGGTCTGCTGCGTAGCGCGCCGGCGCTGGGGGCGCTGCTGATGGCGATGACGCTGGCGCGCTGGTCGGTCGACCGCCACGCCGGAGTGCACATGCTGGGCGCCGTCGCCGCCTTCGGGATCGCCACGGTGGTGTTCGGCCTGTCCACGAACGCGCTGCTGTCCGGGGTGGCGCTGTTCGTGCTGGGTGCGGCCGACGAGGTGAGCGTCTTCGTCCGCCAGACGCTGATCCAGCTTTCCACGCCCGACCAGATGCGCGGGCGCGTCGGGGCGGTTTCGGGTCTGTTCATCGGCGCCTCCAACCAGCTCGGCGCTTTCGAATCCGGGGCCACCGCGGCGTGGTTCGGCACGGTGCCGGCGGTGGTGGTCGGAGGGGTTGGCGCCATCGCCGTGGCGGCGTTCTGGGCGTGGCGCTTCCCGGACCTGCGGCGGATCGACCGGCTGCTCTCCATCCGTTGAGCAACCGCTTAGGCAGAGGCACCACGAGAGATCCGGCCCTGGCCGTTTGCGCTTCCTCGCCTTTGGGCGCCTTCGATTAATGTCATACGCATGACCGTAGCGACGCTCATCTGCCTTGGTCTGGCGTGGCTGGCCGTCTCCTTCGCGGCCATCGGGCAGGTGCGCCTTGCCGTCGCATTCGTGATCGGCACCCTGGATCTCGGTTTGGCCGGTCAGGTGATCCCGGTGATCGACACCGCCCCGCTGGCGGTCCTCGCTTCCGGCACGGCGATGCTCACGGTGGTCGGTTCGGCAGCGCGCGAGGACTGACCTCAGACGGCCAACGAAGCCAATCCCAGAAAAACGCCCCCCAACCACCGCTGCGATGCCATGCTGGTGGGCGATGAGATCGCTTGAATATAAAAAGGTCGCGCGTGGCGTCTGGGGTGAAGGATTGCGTTTCAGCATAATGCACGATTAAGATGAATACCGGCCTTATCGCAGTTCCCCAACCTGCTCACCGACTATAAATTACAATCAGAAAGCCCGAAACGTGCCTCAGATTGTCTATTTCCTGCCAGCCGGAAACTCACCCTCTGGGGGAGCCAAGGTCCTGCTGCAGCACATTGAAATATTGAACAGACATGGATTTGATGCTTTTGCGTATGGACTCTCCGATTTCCAAATTTGGGCCGATATAAATGCCCAAATCATCCGAGCAGAGAAGGATACACTTTTAGTCTCTCACAATTCGTTCCTTGTCTTTCCAGAAACGGAGCGCATTCGGGCCGAACACGCCGCCAAGTCCAATAATTTCGTCCGCGTGGTGTTCTGCCAGAACCACTACGCCATGGAGTGGGGTGCGCTGGCCGACGTGCGCCGGTTCCGCGTCAACGACGCCTTCGTGTGTTCGAGCGTCATCGCCGACGCTTTCAAACAGCGCTTCGGCGTACCGCACGTGCCCATCGTTCCGGTGCCGGTCGACGCCGCCCGCTTCAAACCGGCCGTCAAGCAGGCGTTGACGGTCGCCTACATGCCGCGCAAGCGGCCGGGCTTGGTTGAGCGCTTGCGCGACGTAATTCCTGAAGCAACCACCTGGACCTGGCTGCCCATAGACAGGGTTCCAGAAGCCGAAGTCGCGCGGATACTCGGGGAGGCATCCGTGTTTCTTTCTCTGTCCCACCAGGAGGGACTCGGACTGCCTCCATTGGAAGCCATGGCTGCTGACTGTATTGTCGCGGGATTCCACGGCGATGGAGGGCGGTGTTACGCCACCCCCGACAACGGTTTCTGGCACGATGACGACGATCTGGCCGGCGTTGCCGCGAGCCTGCGCAAGGCAGTCCGCATAGCCGCCGAGCGCGCTGACGCATGGGCAGCCATGATCGCGGCTGGACGCCGCACGGTCGAACAGTTCTCGCCGGCCGCTACCGAGACCGCCTTGCTGGCATATTGGCGCTCTCGCATTCGAGCCGTGGGCCGTCAGGAAGCGGAGTTCCTCCTCCCGACAGCCACAACGTTGGGTTCGCCTTAATATTCCCGGTCGGGCCGGTCGGAATGGTCGCCCAGGCCCATGATGCCAACCCCCATGGCGACGCTGCCGAACGTGATGCAGATCGACCCGATGAACAGGTAGAGCCCGACGCCCACCGAGTCCGCGGCGACCAGCAGCGTGCGCAGACCGGCGACGTCGAAGCCCAGCATCGCGCCGCAGAAGACCAGCCCCGCGATCACGCCGGCAGCGAGGTGCTTGGCGAGGAAGAGGATGGCGTCGCGTTCCTTGGCAGTCATGGGGGTAAGTGTAGCGTGCCCGCCGGCCGGGGCAAGGCTGGCGCGGACAGGGCTGCCCATCTATTCTCCCGGCATCGGAACGGACGGGGCGGCGCGTGACGGACGGACTTCAGCTTGGCGTGACGGCGGTGATCGTGGCGGTGGCCGGATCGACGCCGCGTGTCGTCACCGTGCGCAGCGCCTTCGAGGTGCCGGAGCCGTTCCGCCGCGGCGACATGCTGCCGCCGCCGCGCGACGCGCTGCCCGGCGCCGCCTTCGAGCCGGGACGCTTCCGCACCCTTCAGGAGGGCATCCGTGCGGTGGCCGAGGACCTGTCCGGCCTGTCGCTGCGCTATGTCGAGCAGCTCTACACCTTCGGCGACCGCCACCGCGACCCACACGAACTGTTCGGCGGTCCGCGTTCGCTGACCGTCGGCTATCTGGCGCTGGTGCGCGACGCGCCGACCGGCGGCGAGGACGCCGCGGAGTGGCGCGACCTCTACGACTATTTCCCCTGGGAGGATTGGCGCGTCGCGCGCCCGGCTGCGCTCGACACCATCGTGCTGCCGGCGCTGCGGCGCTGGGTGCAGGCCGCGCCGGGAGAGGCCGAGCGCGATCGCCGGCAGGAGCGCGCCCAGCTCGCCTTCGCGCTGAACGGCGACGGCTGGGATTCCGAGCGCGTCCTGGAACGCTATGAACTCCTGTACGAAGCCGGGCTGGTGGTGGAGGCGTTCCGCGACCGCGAGCTGGAGCGGCTGGCCGGGATCGAGCCGAACCAGCGCCGCGACATGCCCCGCGCCCTCGGGCGTCCCATGGCGCGCGACGGCCGCCGCATCCTCGCGACCGCACTGGAACGGCTGCGCGGCAAGCTGAAGTACCGCCCCATCGTGTTCGAGCTGCTGCCGCCCACCTTCACGCTGAACCAGCTTCAGCTCGTGGTGGAGGCCCTGTCGGGCACCCGGCTGCACAAGCAGAACTTCCGCCGGCTGATGGTCTCCGGCGGCTTCGTCGAACCCACCGGCGCCTTCGAGACCCAGACCGGCGGCCGCCCCGCCGAACTGTTCCGTTTCCGCCGGCAGGCGATCCACGAACGCACCAGCGCACGGGCCATCCCTGAGGCGTAGCGCGCCCGGCCGCAGCGTTCCCGCCCCCGCGGCATTTCCCGCGTCATAACACCACGGGCAGCTTGACTCGACGCATCGCTGAATTATGCTCTTAGTGAGTTTTTTGCATTCAACTCTCTGTGAGCATAAACCATGGACGCGATCACGCCCACCGCCCTGCGCCTGGAGTACACGCCCGAGGTCGCGGCGGCGACCGCACCGGTCTACGAGCGGCTGAAGCGCGTGATGCCGGCCGTCGAATGGCCGTTCCACGCCCCGCTGGTGCACGCCATCAACCAGCTGAAGAAGGAGCGCGACGCCGTCGTCCTGGCGCACAACTACCAGACGCCGGAGATCTTCCACGGCGTGGCCGACATCGTCGGCGACAGCCTGGCGCTGGCAAAGCAGGCGGAAAAGACCGACGCCAAGGTGATCGTCCTGGCCGGCGTCCACTTCATGGCCGAGACGGCCAAGCTGATGAACCCGGACAAGATCGTGCTGATCCCGGATACCGCGGCCGGCTGCTCGCTGGCAGAATCGATCACCGCCGCCGACGTGCGGCTGCTGCGGGAGACCTACCCCGGCGTGCCGGTGGTCGCCTACGTCAACACCTCGGCCGAGGTGAAGGCGGAGGTGGACATCTGCTGCACCTCCGGCAACGCGGTGGAAGTGGTGGAATCGCTGGGCGTGCCGCGCGTCATCATGCTGCCCGACGAGTATCTGGCGAAGCACGTCGCCTCGCAGACCAGCGTCGAGGTGATCGCCTGGAAGGGCCACTGCGAGGTGCACGAGCGCTTCACCGGCGATGAGATCCGGGAGTTCCGTAGCCGCTTCGACGACCTCGTGGTCATCGCCCACCCGGAGTGCCCGCCCGACGTGCTGGCCGCCGCGGATTTCGTCGGCTCCACCGCGCACATGATCCAGATGGTCGAGAAGCGCCGGCCGCCGCGCGTGCTGATGGTCACCGAATGCTCGATGAGCGACAACATCGCCGCCAACCTGCCGGATGTGGAGTTCGTGCGTCCGTGCAACCTGTGCCCGCACATGAAGCGGATCACCCTGGCCAATATCCTGGAGTCCCTCCAGACGCTGGAACCGCGCGTCGAGATCCCGGCGGACCTCGCCAGCCGCGCCCGCCGCTCGGTCGAGCGCATGCTCGCCGTCCAACCGAAACCCCGTGCGTGAGGGCACGCCCATGCTGACCGTCCGGGACGCCGACGTGCTGGTCATCGGGTCGGGGCTGGCGGGCATGACGGTGGCGCTGAAACTGGCGCTGCATCCCGTCACCCTGCTGACCAAGACCGCCGGCCTTCCCGGCGGGTCCAGCC
>JAEYOB010000715.1 GCA_023412175.1 Pseudomonadota bacterium
TCCATCAGCAGCACGTGCAGGGCGGCGATCGCCGCCACGGTCGGCAGCAGGATCCGGAGCAGGCGCCACGGCGAGGCGCCGGCCGAGCGCAGAGCGACGATTTCGTTGTGCTGCGCGAAGGACATGAAGGCGGTGAGCGCGCCGATCAGCACGGCCAGCGGCACGAGCTGGTTCAGGAACAGCGGCAGGCGCAGGCCGACATAGGTCAGCAGATCGGCCATGCCCTGCCCGCGCTCCAGCACGTCGCTGGCCTTGTCGAGCAGGTCGAGAAGCTGGAGCAGCGCGGCGAAGGCCAGCAGCACCGCCAGGAAGCGTCCCGCGAACGCCCGCGTGAAATAGCCGGTGAGCGTCACGTCGCGGCTCTCCGGCGGGGCAGGAGGCGGCGGAGGTGCCGGAACAGGTCGTCGACCCGCTCGAACAGCGCGCCGAAGGGATTGGTGCCGGGGCGCCGGTCGGCCATGACGTAGAGGGCGGTGCAGGCGCCGGCGAAGATCGTGAAGGGTCCCCACAGGCTGAACAGCGGGTTCGCGCGGCCGAGGTCGGCGAGGCTTTCGCCGAACTGGACGGCGTGGTGGTAGAGCAGCAGGATCACGGCGGCCACGGCGATCCCCTGCCAGCGGAAGGAGCGTTTTGCGGCCATGCCCATGGGGACCGCGAGCATGGGCAGGAAGGGCAGGGACACCGACCGGACCAGCCGCGCGTGGAACTCCGCCCTCAGCCGGCTCTGCGGGATGGTGGAGGTGGGGTTTTCCGATTCCTCGCGGAGTTCCCGCATGGTCAGTTCGCGCTCGCTGTCGCCGCGCGAGCGGAACAGCGGGATGTTCCGGGAGAAGCGCCGGTCAAGCAGCAACTGGTCGAAGGCGGCCACCGCGTCGTGCTTGCCGGGGGCCGTGCGGATCTGCACCGCGCCTTGCAGCGCCAGTTGCAGGTGCTGGCCGTCGCCGCTGAGCTGCAGGTCGCCGCGCCGGGCCGTCGTGGTGACTTCGGCGCCGTCGGCCTGCTTCTCGTGGATGAAGACGTTCTCCAGCCACTGGCCGTCGGGGTCGGTCCGGTCGGCGTAGAGGGTGTAGCCGCCGCCCGCGTCGATGAAGGCGCCGGCCACCACCGTGGCGTCCCAGGGCGCGTTGGTGACGGTGTGGAAGATCGCGCGGTAGGCGTAGCGGGAATAGGGCTGGATGTAGCCGTACAGCGTGATGCTGAACACGCCCAGCAGGATTCCCAGCCACAGGAAGGGGCGGCTGAAGCGCCGGATCGACAGGCCGCAGCCGCGCAGCGCGTCGAGTTCGCTGTCCTCGCTGAACCGGGCGGAGACCAGGAAGATGCTGATGAAGAAGGCCGCGGGCAGCGCCAGTCCCAGATAGTGCGGCACGAGGTTCATGGCCATGGTCAGGATCTGGTCGAACTGCTTGCCCTGGTGGGCGAGCAGGTCGAACAGGCGCAGGATCCGCTCCAGGATCAGCGCGACCAGCACGACGGCCAGCGCGATTCCCAGCGGTCGCGCGGTCTGGAGGAGGATGTAGCGGTCGATCATGCGCACGGCGGAGCGTCCTGTCTGCGGGCCGGATCCGCTGCCCGGTGGCGGCTCACGCGACGGGGCCGGTCCACCGGGAGCGCAGCGCCGCCACGATGCGGTCGAGCGTCGCGGCATCCGGTTCGACGGCGGAGCCGAGGGCCGGCGGGCCGGGCCAGCCGGCATCGGGGAACTCCACATCCTCGAAGCGGCGCGTCCCCTCGTACCGGGGGATGACGTGGAAGTGGACGTCCGGGTCCACCATCATCAGCATCAGGTAGTTGATCTTCTCATAGGCGACGAAACCCTTCAGCATGGCCTCCACGCCGGCCACGGCCGTCTGGAGATCGGCGAAGGCCGCGGGGCTGAGCTGGCCGAAGGCCGTCGCCGGCTCCCGGCAGGCCAGGACCAGGGAACCCAGCGTCGCCTGCTGCGGGCGGGCGAGGATGGTCCAGCAGGTCGTTTCCGCCACCAGGGTGCGCGGGTGGCCGAACTTCCGCATCGTCGCGTTTGACATGGCCTTGTTCCTGAAACGTGCGTGACACCGGTTGCTGCGGTGTGAGCCCCAATCTAGGCGCGCCGGTGGTGGCAGGCAAACCAAACGGAAGGCCTTACGGCGCTTCGTTCCGGCCCTCGTAGGCCACGGCGAAGCGGGACTCGGTGCGGAACCCGGCCGCGTCGTAGCCGCGGACCAGGGCGCCGAGCCGCCACCGCCCCTCCGCCGGGCTTTCGAGCGTGAACTGGATCCAGCGCGCCGCCTGCGCACGCCCCACCGGCGCGGCCGAGGCCGAGGGCACGCCGATCACGGGAATCGTGCTGCCGTCCGGTCCGGGCAGGTAGGCGACGTGCTCCCGGTGGTGGTGTCCGTGCAGCACGAGTTCCGCCCCGGCCCGCGCCAGCGCCCCCTGGACGCGCCGGCGGTCGGTCAGCGCCTTGCGCTCCGACCGGCCGACCCGCAGGGGCGGGTGGTGCATGAGCACGACGCGGAACAGGCCGCGCCGGTCGAGAGCGCGCAGGATCTCCTCCAGCCGCGCCACCTGCGCGGCGCCCACAGTGCCGACGGCGAGCAGCGGCGGACTCGGGACCGCGGTGGAAAGGCCGACGAAGGCGACCGGCCCGCGCACCCGGACGAAGGGAAAGTCCACCTCCGACTCGGCCTCCGACCCGTCCCCGGCCATCCAGGGGCGCCACTGGCCGAGCCCGGTGTCCCAGGGGACCTTCACCGTCGCGTCGTGGTTGCCCGGCACGAGCGACACCCGGCCCGGTGCGCCAAGCTGTTCCAGCCATTCCCGCGCGCGCTCGAACTCGTCGGGCAGCGCGATGTTGATGAGGTCGCCGGTCACCACGACATGATCGGGCGCGTGCGCCGCGACGTCGGCGAGGAGTGCGGCGAGCACCTCCGGCCGGTGAACCTTATGTCGCTTGCGCCGCCAGGAAAGGAACCCTAACAATCGCTTTCCCGCGAGCGCGCGCAGCCGGTCCGGCCAGCCGGGCAGCAGCGGAAGGTGCGGGTCGGAGAAGTGTGCGAAGCGGAAGGCCTGCCGCATGATGAGGACGAACACCCGGTGAGCGAAGTCGCGGACCATGCTTTGACCAACGACGGCGGTCTTGTCGAGTCCGGGCTTCCGCCCGTGGCGCTGATTCTCGGCGATTGCCCGGTGCGGCTGTGGGGGATGACCCCGGCCGAACGGCTGCGCCGGTCCCTGGCGCGCGCCGGGGTGGCGGAGGTGCATCCCTGGCCGGGCGCCGTCGCGCCGGGGCGGCGGCACCTGCTGGTGCGGGACGACCACGTCTTCGACGCGGTGCTGATCGCCGACCTTGCCCGCGCACACGACACCGTGCTGACCACCGAGGCCGGCACGCCCGTCGCCGCCGTCGTGGACGCGCGGACGGTGGAGG
>JAEYOB010000721.1 GCA_023412175.1 Pseudomonadota bacterium
GGGTGGGGCGGTGGGCTGGGCCAATACGGCGGTGGCGTTAGCCTCTATGGCCCGAACGGCGGCGGCCAGAGTTGCGGCGCGGGCGCCGGCGGTATCAACACCACCCCAGACGCTCGGTCGAACGGCGGCGTGCGCGTCATCTGGGGCGCTGGCCGCTCTTTCCCCCACAACGCTGCTTAGAGGAGACGATCCATGTGGGCACGCAATGACCAGGGCGTTTGCGCGGAGTTTACCAGCGCCGACCCGACTGATCGATATCACCCGGACATGGTTTGGGTGGGAGTCCCGACCGCGCTCCAGCCGTGGGCGGATAGCACGTACGTTATCAACGATGACGGCGAGGTGCAGCCGTCGTCGCTCGACTACATCAAGGAGCAGGCCAAGGCACGGCTGGCGGCCCGGCGTTGGCAGGAGGAGACGCGCGGCGCCGCGTTGCCCGGTGGCCGGGTGCCGACCGGCGACCGGGATAAGACCCTCCTGGCCGGCGCGCGCGACAAGGCGCTGGAGGAAATCGAGGCCGCTATTGCCGCAGCCGTCGCTGATGGTGGCGCGGCCGAGGATGGGCGTGCGGCCGGATTGGCAATCACCCACACCTTGGACATGGGAGGGGTGCCGCTGACGGCTACTAACGGGCAGTTCATCGCCATGGCCCGCGCTATCGGCGGTCACGTCCAAGCGTGCTTCGACCGCTGGGGCGAGGTCTGGCGCCTCCTCGACGCGGCGGAAGCCTGGCCGGACGTGGTTGCCGTCTACGCGGCGGAGATCGACCGCATCCGCAACAACGAAGAATCCGGCTGGCCGACCTGACACGGTGTCGGGCGTCGTCCCTCTACAAGCCGCATGCCAAGCGGTTTGTAGAGGGGTAATCTGGTGATGTGTCCCAAGGGCTGAGTCTGTATGTTCTGATTCAACTGCCTTCCAAGAGATCAGAGCGATGACCAATCTTGCTGTGCCCAATACGCCGTTCGTGATTGCCGACTGCCGCCACGGCACGTTTTGCTTTCATCCGCAGGACATGATTGGCCGCATGTTGGTGGCTTATGGAGAGTGGGCGCAGCAAGAGGTTGCGTTTCTCACGCGTCTGCTCCGTCCAGGCGATGTAGCGCTCGATATCGGGGCGCACATCGGTACGTTGACCGTGCCGCTGGCCCGCGCCGTAGGACCGAATGGTGTCGTCTTCGCCTTTGAGGCCCAGAGGCTTGTCTACCACAACCTCTGCACCAACCTGCATCTGAACGGACTTGCCAATGTCCACGTCCAAAACGCCATTGTCACGGACACCGGCGGGTGTGTGCACCTGAGGGAGATACCGTACGACGGCTGGAGAAATTCGGGAGGTTTTACAATTCCGCCGGAGGCCGCATCTCCGCCGAGTGGTCTTTACACGCCGAAGCTGGTCCTGGATCAGCACCTAGCACATCTGCCGCGCTGCCGCTTGGTCAAGATGGACGTGGAGGGACATGAAGCGGCGGCATTGCGTGGTATGGCACGGCTCATCGATCGCTGCCGCCCCATCCTCTATCTGGAAGCAAACACCGCTGAGCGGTTTGCGCGCATAGCCGAAATGCTCAATGGCTTCGACTACCGCACGTTCTGGCATTGCGAGCCCCATTTTAACCTGCAGAACTATCGCGGAGCGTCCTCCAACCTTTATGGTGCAGCCACCGATATCAACCTTGTGGCTTTCCCCACCGACTGGGCGGACGGTATACCGGAGCTTGTGCCAGCAGAGGATTTCGCGCAGGTGCAGCAGTTCGCTCCGCCTGAGATTTGACCGGGCGAATCAAGCTCCACAACAATCAGGGCGTCCGAAATCAGTTCCCAAACTGTCCGAAATCGCGCGCCGCGCTATATTGTTCACGGGCATTGCCAAGGCGGCCCCAATCAATTAGGATTTATATCCTTGAAAGCCATGCCGGGAGCGCGCCCGATGAAACACGAGGCGATTCAGCGTTGCATGGTGTTTCATAGTGTTTCATTCACCGCTCCGAAGACCCCCAACGGCAAGGCCCCGGCATGAGCAGCGACACTTCCCACCCCGCCGGCCACCCCGCCGGCCACCGCCCGGAGACCGTGGCGGCCGGTGCGCTCGGCTATGAGGATGCGGACAGCGGCGCCATCATCCCGCCGATCCAGCCCTCCACCACCTACGTCCGCGACCCGGACAACGCCTACAGCCGCGGCCGGGTCTACGCCCGCGCCGACAACCCGACCTTCGACCCCGCCGCGCAGACCCTGACCGCCCTGGAGGGCGGCGCCGACACGCTGCTGTTCGCCTCGGGCATGGCGGCGGCGACCGCGGTGTTCCAGGCGCTGGAGCCCGGCGACCACGTGCTGGTGCCGGAAGTGATGTACTGGGCCTTCCGCAACTGGCTGCACGGCCCGGCGACGCGCTGGGGACTGCGGGTGCAGGGCGTGGACATGGGCGACATCGACGCCGTGCGGGCCGCCGTCCGCCCCGGCGAGACCAGACTGCTGTGGGTCGAGACGCCGGCCAACCCGCTGTGGACGGTCACCGACCTCGCCGCCGTGGCGGACATCGCGCACAAGGCCGGCGCGCGGCTGGCGGTGGATTCCACCGTCGCCACGCCGGTGCACACCCGCCCCATCGAACTGGGCGCCGACATCGTCATGCATTCGGCGACCAAGTACCTGAACGGCCACTCCGACGTGGTCGCCGGCACGCTGACCACCGCGCGCGAGGACGAGGCCTGGGCACGCGTCAGGGCGGTCCAGACGCAGCAGGGCGGCATCCTCGGCAGCTTCGAGGCGTGGCTGCTCCAGCGCGGCCTGCGCACCCTGTTCGCCCGCGTGCGCTGGCAGAGCGCGGCGGCGCTCGATCTGGCGGAGCGGCTGTCGGCGCACCCGGCGGTGGCCGAGGTGCTGTACCCCGGCCTGCCCGGCTTCGTCGGCCACGCCGTCGC
>JAEYOB010000405.1 GCA_023412175.1 Pseudomonadota bacterium
GCCCCACCATGGTGTTCACGATCTTGCCGATGCGCAGGAGTTCACCGCGCAGCGGCCGGCCGTCGATCTCCAGCAGCATGGTCTGCGACAGGTCGCCCTTGGCGACCGCGCCGATCACGCGCGCCACCTCGTTGGTCGGCTGCACGAGGTCACCGATGAGCGTGTTGACCGAATCGACGCACTTTTCCCACTTGCCGGTGGCTCCGCCGAGCTTGGCGCGCTGGCTGATCTTGCCTTCCTTGCCCACCACCGAACTGAGGCGCCCGAACTCCTCCGTCATCTGCTCGTTGAGTTCGACCACGTCGTTGAAGGCTTCGGCGATCTCGCCGTCGATGCCCGTCAGGTGAAGCGGCAGGCGGACGGAGAAGTCGCCCTTCTTGAAACGGCGAAGCGCGGCCAGAAGGTCGCGCGCGGTCAACTCGACGATGGGAGTCTCGGGCATCGTGATCCTCAGGATCGGCTTGTTCTTGTGGTCGCTTCCCGGTGCCTTGGGGGTGGCCGGGCGGTCGTCAGCCATGGGCGCTCACCTTCGCGAGAGCGATGCGCAGGCGCTCCAGGGTGTAGGGCTTCTGCACATAGTCGAGGACGGCCACGCGGCGGGCGCGCTCCATCACCTCGGGGCAGGATTCGCCGGACAGGATGATGGAGGGAATGCCCATGCCGCGCAGCACACCGGCCGTCTCGATGCCGTCCATGCCGCCGCGCAGGCCGACGTCGATCAGCGCAAGATCCGGCTTGTGCCGGCCCGCCTCCTCGATCGCCGCGGCACCCGATCCGGCGACCGCGCACACGGCATGGTCCAGGTCCTCCATCATGAACGACAGGGACATGGCCACAAGATGTTCGTCCTCAACGATCAGCACACGGTGCTGTGCGCCTCCGCCCGAGCCCGGATCGCCCCCTCCAGACATACCCTTCCCCATGGTCGGTCACTCTTTGGGCTAGGGTTGGAATGTAGACGCACTCGCTACCGCACACCTCAGTAACGAGGTGCTATACGACCAAAGCAGTAACGCATAAAACAAGCGAATAGGCGCCTATTTCCTAGATCATTCCGCCTATTACCAGCGCCTTCCGACCCGCGCCATCACACACGCAATTTGGAAATTCGAAGAATCGATACAGGGATGCGGGGCCGCTGGCAGCATCGGCGCCCACCCTTTCTTGTCGATGCCTGGTCTTTTACTGCAAGCCGGCGGTGCGCGCCGCAAGCACCCGCTCGGCAAGCGCGACGCTCAGCTTGGCGTCGGCCAGCGGGACCGGTTCGTCGAGGCCGCGCTCGGCGCGCAGGCTGGCGAGCCACAGCGTGTTCCAATGCCGCCGGGCCAGCCGGATGAAGGCCGGCGCGCTGGCGGTGTCCGCCGCGGTCAGCGCCTCGCGCACGGCGCGGGTGTTGCCGGCGAAGGTGGTCGGATCGAGGCCGACCGCCACCGCCACCGTAAGGAAGACGGCGTCGTAGGCGAAGCGGGTGGCGGCGCGCCAGTGCGGTTCCCCGGCCTGCGGCGACGCCAGCGCCTCGCGGGCAAGCGCGAGGTAATGTTCAGGCAGCATCGGCACGGGCGATGAACCTCAAGGCCAGAGCGCCGCTCAGGTGCGGCGCCATGTTTTCGACGTGGTCGTGCATGGCATCGGCCATGGCGGCGAGCCGGAAGGTGTCCTCCAGCAGGGGGGAGGCGACGGGGATGACCATCTCGTAGACGATCAT
The DNA here is from genome assembly GCA_023412175.1 of Pseudomonadota bacterium. GTDB lineage: Bacteria > Pseudomonadota > Alphaproteobacteria > Azospirillales > Azospirillaceae > Azospirillum. The sequence continues at coordinate 1,706 of JAEYOB010000405.1, forward strand.
GTCGCCGGCGATGCTCGGCCGCAGCGACATCTCCTCAGGCGCGCCGCCCACCTCGGCCAACGCCGCGGTGTACAGCTCGCCCGCCACCACCAGCGTCAGGTCAGGCACCCGGCGGCGGCCGATGGCCAGCGCGCGATGGCGCATCTGGCGGATGATGGTCAGCCACTCGTCCTGAAAGCGCTCCGCCGCCTCGGTGACGTCGCGCACCACGGCGGACACCTTCTGCGGCATCTGGAGCTTGCGGGCGAGCGCCTTGTACTCGCGGATGACCTCGTTGCCGAGGCGCTTGATCTCCGCCTCGTGCTCGGCGGCCACCTCGATCAATTGCTCATGCACCGGGAATCCGTCGGCAGCGGCGCGCTCGGCCAGGTACATCAGCCGCTCCGCGTCGTAGCGCACCTCGGCGACGACGCGGTTGGCGATGAGTTCCAGCGTCTGCTCGACCCGGCGCACGTGCTCGGCGTCCAGGTCGTTGCGCCGCTCCAGCACGCTGTGGATCAGCGCAACGTACTGCTGCGCGACCTTCAGCGGCTGTTCGGGGGTGAAGGGGTCGAGTGCGAGGCGGGCCATGGCCGCACCCTGCCGCCCCACCGCGGCCGAAGTCAATCTGACCAAAGGCGTGTATGCACCCGCCCGGCGATGCGATCAGCGCTGCCCGCCGATCTCCGCCAGCTTGACCGCGATGTCCTTCTCCAGGTTGCCGGTCCACCGGTTGTAGGCGCGCTCCACGCCGTCGTTGCGGTTTTCCAGGTTCTTGCTGGTGACGTGGACGATCCGGTAGCTCTGCTGGGAGAAGAGCACGTCGGCCTCGGCCAGCCACGGGTGCTTGTGGTAGCGGGCCCGCAACTGGCCGTCGGCGATGCGCTCGAACTTCCAGCCGCGGCGGGCGCCGGCCTCGACGATGGCGCTCTCGATGGCCGGGAGCGGCATCGTCCGGGCGCCCGGCGGAACGGGGTGCTCGGCGGTGCTGGCGATGGGCTTCGTCGTCTGGCAGGCGGCGAGCAGGACGAACAGTGACGCGACGGCGAATTTGCGCAACATTCCAACCCCGTATGGCGTGTTTTGGAGGCCGGATACTCGTTCAAGGCGAAGACGCCGTCAATCGCGACACTCAGGGGCCACGCTCAGCCCGGCTCGGGCAGGCCGCCGGCCGTCACGATGAAGCCGATGATCTCGTCCAGCCCCTGCCCGCTCTTCAGGTTTGAGAACAGGAACGGCCGGACTCCGCGCATCTTGCGGGCGTCGCGGTCCATCACCTCCAGGCTCGCGCCGACCAGGGGAGCGAGGTCGATCTTGTTGATCACCAGCAGGTCGGACCGCGTGATGCCCGGACCGCCCTTGCGCGGGATCTTGTCGCCGGCCGACACGTCGATGACGTAGATCGTGATGTCCGCCAGCTCGGGCGAGAAGGTCGCCGCGAGGTTGTCGCCGCCCGATTCGATGAAGATCAGGTCCAGGTCGGGAAAGCGCTTCACCATCTCGTCCACGGCGGCGAGGTTGATGGAGGCGTCCTCGCGGATGGCGGTGTGCGGGCAGCCGCCGGTCTCCACCCCCATGATGCGCTCGGGCGCCAGCGCGCCGGAGCGGGTGAGGAACTGCGCGTCTTCCTTGGTGTAGATGTCGTTGGTGATGGCGGCCACCTCCCAGCCCTCACGCATGCGCTTGCACAGCGCGTCGGTGAGCGCGGTCTTGCCGGAACCGACAGGGCCGCCGATGCCGACGCGCAGCGGTCCGGAATGGCTCTTGGTGATCGGCGATGCGGCGATGGTCATGAGCGGAACAGCCTCGTGTACTGGGTTTCGTGGGTCATGGAGGTCCAATCGACCATCGGCGCGCGGGAGCCGAGGTCGTCGGGAGACGCGGTTTCGGCCCAGACGGCGACACGGGCGGCGACGGACTCCAGCGCGGCCAGCGCCCGCTGCCCGTCGGTCTGGCCGAGGGGGACAAGGCGCACGCCCGCCGAGACGAGATTCGCCGCGACGGAGTGCAGGAAGCCGGCGAGCGCCTGGGACAGCGGAATGCCGGCGAGAGCGGAGCACAGGGCGACGGCAACGGCGTGCGCGGGAGCGCGGCGTTCGCCGCCGATCAGGGCGGCCCAGCGGTCGAGGCCGGACAGCGGCCACGCGGCGGTGACGGTGGACACGAACGCGGTGCCCTGGGCCGAGGATTCCAGCGCGGTCTCGCGGCTGCCACGCATCGCGTCGGCACGTTCGAGCGCCCGGACGAAAGCCGGTTCGTCACCGCTGGTCACGGCCCGGTGCGCGGCGACGAACAGCACCGCGTCGGATCGTCCGGCGCCGTGTTCGAGGATGAAGGCCACCCAGTCGGTCAGCGTGGCGCGGTCGCGCACGAAGCCCGCCTCCACCGCCTGCTCGACCCCGTGCGAGTAGGTGTAGCCGCCGATCGGGAACGACGGGCTCAGCCACGCCAGGAGGCGGAGCAGATTCCCCTCTCCCGCCCCGGGAGAGGGG
>JAEYOB010000778.1 GCA_023412175.1 Pseudomonadota bacterium
GGGAAGCGCGGCGCGCCCGACACTGGCTGCGCCAGCAGGCCTTCATCCGCAGGCAGATGCTGCGGCTGGCCGAGACGCTTCCCGAACAGGGCCAGCACGAACTTCTGGCCGATCTCGCCCGGATCGAGGCCGCGGCGGGGCCGCGGCGGGCGGCCGACGGCACAGAGGATCCCGGTGCGCTCGCCGTCGCCTTCGAAGTCATGGCCGAGCGCGTGCGCGACCAGCACACGGCGCTCGATTCCATGGTCCGTCAGCTTCAGGCCTCTCTGAACACCAAAACCGAGCTCCTGGAATTGCAGAAGCAGTTCGAGATCGCCCGGCGCATGCAGGCGGCCATGTTGCCGAGCGACCTCCCCGAACGCGAGGATCTGGAGGCGTCGGGGCTGATGATCCAGGCGGAGGAGTTCGACGGCAGTTTCTATGATTTCTTCCCCACGGCCGAGGGGGCTCTGGTCTTTCTGCTGGGGCAGGTGTCGGGCGGGGGGCTTGCCGCTGGATTCATGACCGTCACCGCACGCGCCGCGGTGCGGACCCTGGCCGAGGCGGGGCTGGGGCCCGCCGCCTGCCTCACCGGCGCCAACCGCCTGCTCGCGGCGGACAACGCGGCAGGGCTTTCCATCGGCTTGGCCGTGGGGGTTGTGACACCGCGTTCGCGCCGACTGGTCTTCGCCGCGGCCGGCATGCCGGAACCGTTCCTCGCGCGCCGGCTCGGCGACGTCGTGGATCTGGCCGCGGCGGCCAACCCGCCGCTCGGCCTGGACCCGGCGCTGACCGCGACCGAGACCGGCTTCGAACTCCCTGTGCCGAGCACCCTGGTGTTCTGCAACACCGGCCTGCTGGAGGGCGTCAACCGCTTCGGGGTGCCATTCAGCCGGCAGCGCATGGGCGACGCACTGGGCAGCCTCGACAACCTGTCCGCCGCCAGCGTCACGTCGGCTGTCTCGGCGGCCCTGATGGAGCACGCGGGCGGCGCGTCGATGAGCCACGACCGCCTGTGCGTTGCCGTGCGGGTGCGGGCATGATGAGGGGCTGGCGGATCAGGGCGTTTCTCGCCTCGGCCGGCCTGCTGCTGGCGGCCGGACCGGCATGGGGGCAGGGCGCAGGAGGGCAGGGTATCGGGGGGCAGGAGAATGGTCCGGCGCTGTTCCAGTGCAGCCGCCATTTCGCCAACAGCGAAGCTCTGTACGGCATTCCCCGAGGCATCCTGCACGCCATGAGTCTCGTCGAATCCGGACGTGCGGGCATGCCCTGGCCCTGGGCGCTCAACCTGTCCGGCCGGTCCCATTTCCCGGCGACCCGAACCGAGGCGCTGCGGCTGATGCACGACGAACTCGGGAGCCTGCGCGCCGACGTGGCGGTGGGGTGCATGCAGATCTACACGCGTTGGCACGCCGGCTCCTTCGCCGCGGGGGAGGACATCCTCGACCCGGCGACCAACGTGACCTACGCGGCCGGCTTCCTGCGGGAACTGCACGACCGGCACGGGTCGTGGACGGAGGCGGTGCGGCGCTACCACGCCAGCGATCCGCAGGCACAGGACACCTATCTTTGCCGAGTCCTGGACTGGCGGGTCCGCCTTGGCTACCAGCGCGAGACGCCGGAGATGCTCCGGCTCTGCGCCGCAGGGGCTCCGTCATGAGGCGGCGGCGATGAAGGCGCTGCTCGTCGCCGTGGCGGCGCTGCTCCTGCTCGGGGTGGCGTTCGCCGGAGGGTATTTCATCGCCGGGGGCTCTTCAGCCGGCGAGACGGCCCCCGCGGCTGAGTCTCCGGCACAGGAAGGTGGCAAGCCCGCTCCGCCGGCGGGTGCTCCCGTCGAGCCGGCCAAAGCGGAAGCCACTGCCCCTCCGGCGGTGCCGGTGCGGCCCCTGACCCCGGCGCGACCGGAAGAAGGGCGCATCTCCATCGAACTGGGTGCGTTCCGCTCTGCCGACAACGCCCAGTTGTTCGCCTCGGCGCTGGCAGAGCGCGGGCTGCCGGTCGAGATCGTCGAGACGATGGACGCCGCCGGCCAATCCTGGCAACGGGTCCGCGCCGGTGCCTTCTCCGACCGCTGGCAGGCCGAGGCTCGCCTGCGCGAGTACGAGCGCATCAGCGGGCTGGCCGGCGTGATCGTCATGGAGCCGGCCGCCTCCGTCCCCCGTACCGCGGCTGCGAAGGCCGCCGACGGCGAATGATCCAGATCGGACCAACGGGGTAACACGAAGGAATTGCAGGGTTTCACGGCGCCAACCCGATGATCCGGCATCCTCCTTCGCCACCCTGCCGGAACTACGCCAGAACGAACCAGACAAGGCGCGGAAATCCGCGGCGACGGTGCTTCAATCACCCTGGAGCCCCCGCCGTCGGCGGCGCGGCGGTTCCGGCGGCACCCCGCGTTCTCAAAGGCTTGGCGATTGATGACGATCACTCTCGGGCGATGGCAGGCGGCGGCTCTGGTCGCGAGCGTCCTCGTGCTCGTGGTGCTCTCCGTCGTTCTCGGCTTCCTGCTCGCCACCCTGACGATGTCCGGAGGGGCGGCGGGACCGGTGACGGCTTCCGCCTCCTCGGCGGCCGGGACTCCAGGGGGCGCGCCCTCCGGTGGCGGCAACGACCTCGGCGGCAACCTCCGAAAGCGCCTGACCCAGAACTACGAAGTGGAGATGGGCATCAAGGAAGCGGCCGATCAGGCGAGCGACGCCGCCGGGACCGGTGCTGACCTCGCCATCGATCCGCTGGCGCACGGCGCCAGTGCAGCGGCACACCGCCTTCTGCCAAGCTGGTTGTCCGGCCACGTGGACGCCCTCTCCCAGAAGGCCGCATACCGCGTCAAGGAGCGGATTGTCTTCGGCACCGAGAACACGGTGGAGGACAGCCTCGGCAACGCCGTTTCCAGCATGGGCGAGGGCGCGGCCGATGCCGCCCCGGCGCGCCGCTATGCCATCGAACTCGGGCGCTTCGCCACATCTTACAACGCCGAATCCTTTGCCGCAGAAGCCGCCCGGCGGGGGGTTGTCTCCACGGTCGAATATGCACCCGAACCGGGCCAAACCTCGCCCTACGCGGTGCGTACCGGCCGCTACGCAGCGCCCGAGGAGGCTTCGAGCGCCCTGGACGCCATGGCGCGGTCGAGCGGCATCGCCGGAACTGTCGTCACCCTTGCCGAAGCTGGAGGGCGGGCAACCCCATGATGCCCAACAAAGCCATGACCCGATTGACCGCATCCCGCCTGCGCGCTGCCCTCGCCCTCACGCTTGCCCTGGCAGCGGCTGCCTGTGCGGATAAGCCGAGGGCAAAGCTCGACACCGTGTCCTTCACCGTGGCGCCGACCGCCAACGACACCACGCCCGTCGCCATCGACATGGTGGCGATCCGCGATCAGGTGCTGGTCGAGAAGCTTTCGGCGCTCACCGCGGCCGAGTGGTTCGGCCAGCGCGAGCAGATGATGCGCGACAACCCCTCCACCCTCGGGCTGACGAGCTGGGAGCTTGTCCCCGGCCAGACGATGAAGGCCGACCTGCCGTGGCAGGAACCGGCCTGGGCGATCCTGGTCTTCGCCAACTATGCCACTCCCGGGCCACACCGCCTGCGCGTGCCCGCCACCCGAACGCTGACCCTCACCGCCGGGGAAAAGGATGTCGAACTGGTTCCGTGATCTTTACGCATCGCGCCGCTTCGCGACCGACGGGAGGACCGCATGACCGACGCACGGGGTATCCCCGACGCGATCGCGTGGCATGACGGCATGCTGCTCGCTCCGCAGCATTTCCAGCAGCAGGCGTTGCGGCACGAGCAGCAGCTCACTTATCACATCCGACAGGCGCGACCGTTCCACTGGGGCGTGGTGCACCTGCAGGTGGACCGCGTGCAGCTTGTTTCCGGCCTTGTCCAGGTGCGGGAACTGGAAGCGATCATGCCCGACGGGCTGGTGATCGATTACCGTGCCGGATCGGACGAGCCGCTGGAGGTCGATATCTCCGCTTATGCCGATCCGGTCGGGCAGACGCAGATCACCATCCACCTGATCGTCCCCAACGCCCGCACCGACCGCGCGCCGGGGCCGGGCGAGACGCCGCGCTTCGTCTCGGTCGAGGGCGCGCCGGTCGCCGACCCGCACGGCGGCGAGGAGGTCTCGATTGCCCGCCTGCGGCCGAGGCTGGCCCTGTTCGCTACCACCGGCCCGAACCAGAAGCCGCCGCAGAAGTTCGTTTCCATGCCCATTGCGCAGGCGACCTTCCGCAACGACGCCTTCGTGTTGACCGAATTCGTTCCTCCGGCCCTTGCGGTCACCGCCAACTCCGCGCTGGGCCGGCTGGGGGCCGAGGTGGTGCGGCGCGTCCGGGAGAAGGCGCTGTTCCTGGCCGAACGCTCCGGTGTCGGCAGCGGTAACGCGACGACGGAACTGGCCGAGGCCGCGCGCATCGAGATCCGCAGCCTGGTCACCGGCCTGCCGCCGCTGGAGGCGCAACTCGGCGTCGGCGTTTGCCATCCCTTCGAGGTGTACCTGTCCCTGTGCACGCTGGCCGGCCACTTGTCGGCCTTCGCCAGCGGCGCGGTGCCGGCCAAGCTGTCCCGGTACGACCACGACGACCCCATGGCGTCCTTCGGCGAGGTCCGCGACTTCATCCTGCGCATGATCGATCGCGTGAAGGAGGGGGTGGCCCGCATCCCCTTCACGCTGGAGGACGGCATGTTCGGCCTGCCCATGGAAGAGGCATGGCTGAAGGGGCGCCTCGTCATCGGCGTGCGCGGTCCGGCTGCGGCAACGGTCAGCGAGATCGCGGCCTGGATGGAGAACTGCATCGTCGCCTCCCGCTCCAAGCTGGAGACGCTGTCGGGTCTGCGCGTGAAGGGCGCCGAACGCATCGTGCTGGACGACAGCGGGGAGGGCGGTGTGGCCGCCCCGCGCGGCGTGGTGCCCTTCGAGGTGAAGGTGGACCCCCGCTACATCGTCCCCGGGGAACGGCTGGAAATCTGGAATCCGGACACCCTCGGCAGCCGGTTCCGACCCGTCGAGATCACGTTGTTCGTGACCGCCTGATCGAGGAAGTGACGCCATGCTCCACCGCCGAGACCTGATCGATCACTTCCTCGCCTTTGCACGGGAGTTGGATCGGCACCGCGCTTCCATCCGTGCCGGCCGGCCGGCGCCGGCCCCTGGCACGGCATCGGAACCGGCGGAGCGCCTGCCGTCCTTCCTGACGGAAGACGTCCTGGGT
>JAEYOB010000826.1 GCA_023412175.1 Pseudomonadota bacterium
GAGCCGGAGGCCGCCCTGCCCGACATGCGCATCGGCGAGCACGTGGTGATGGACTACACCAGCATGAGCCTGTCGCTGAAGATGCACCCGCTGGCGCTGCTGCGCGACGGGCTGGCGGGGATCGCCCCCGCCGGCCGGCTGAAGGACGCGCGCGCCGGGGCGCGGCTGACGGTGGCCGGGCTGGTGCTGGTGCGCCAGCGGCCGGGCAGCGCCCAGGGCGTCATCTTCATCACGCTGGAGGACGAGACCGGCGTCGCCAACCTCGTCGTCATGCCGCCCCTGTTCGAGCGATTCCGCAAGGAGGTGATGACCGCCCGCCTGCTCGCTGCCACCGGCCGCGTCGAGCGGGAGGACGCCGTCATCCACCTGAAGGTCGAACGCTTGACCGACCTCACCCACCGCCTCGCCGCGCTGACCGACGTGTCGCCGCACACCTTCCCGAAGGGGCGGAACTTCCACTGACGGAAGCGCCGCGCCCCTACAGCCCCTCCACCTCGCGCCCGCGTCCGTTCTCGCGCATGAAGACCACCATGTCCGGATGGTTGCGGGCGTAGTCGCGGTGGCGCGCCCGCACGGCAGAGACCAGTTCGCCGCCCCGCCCCAGCAGGTCGTCGGCGAACTCGATCATGCGCAGGTTGGGCCAGGTCCTCGGACGGATGCCGACGATGGCGGCCATCACGTCGGCGGCCGGGCGCTCCGGCCGGGTCTGGGCCAGCAGCATGGTCAGCGCCGCGGTCGAGCGCGAGATCCCCCTGTGGCAATGCACCAGCAGATGCCGGCACGCCTCCGGCTCGGCCATCAGGTCGCGGCCGAGGCCGAGGATCGCCTCGACGTGCTCGCGCTGCGGCGGCATCTGGCCGGGGGTCGGTTCGATGATGTCGTGGAAGCGCAGCTCCAGCCGCTCATGCTCGCCGTAGGCGCCGAACACCTCCAGGCCCGGATGCTCCGGGTCGAGGATGGACAGCACGTGGCTGACCCCGACGTCGCTGTGGCCGGGCAGCTCCTCGATCCCGCAGACGGTGAGGGCGAAGGGGACGAAGGACTGCGGCATGGGTCATGAACTCCGGTAAGGGTGCGTCTTTCGGGAGATAGGGCGCTTCCGAGGGCAACCCATCCCCGCCCGATGGTCAAGCCTGGAAATCGCCCCCGCGCCTCCCTACGCTCAACACAGGCGTTGCATCCGAAGGGGAATGCCCATGTCCCAGGTCCTGCTGCTCGGCGCCGGCAAGATCGGCAGCATGATCTGCCACCTGCTGCACGCCACCGGCGAGTACACGGTGACCGTGGCCGACCGCGACGAATCCTGCCTGCGCTACATCGCCCACGACGAGGCGGCGCTGCGCACCCTCGACGTCGCCGACCCGGACGCCCTGCGCGCCGCGCTGAAGGGCCAGAATGTCGTGATCTCCGCCCTGCCCTACTACCTCAACGCCGGGGTGGCCGAGGCGGCGCGCGACGCGGGCGTCCACTATTTCGACCTGACCGAGGATGTGGCGACCACCCGGCGCGTGCGCGCCATCGCCCGCGACGCCGACACCGCCTTCGTGCCGCAGTGCGGGCTGGCGCCGGGCTTCGTGTCGATCGCCGCCCACGACCTCGCCAAGCGGTTCGACAGCCTGCGCGACGTGTTCATGCGCGTCGGCGCGCTGCCGATCTACCCGACCAACGCGCTGAAATACAACCTGACCTGGAGCACCGACGGCCTCATCAACGAATACTGCAATCTCTGCGAAGCGATCCACGACGGCGAGACGCGCGAGGTGCTGCCGCTGGAGGGGCTGGAGCACTTCTCGCTGGACGGCATCGAATACGAGGCGTTCAACACCTCGGGCGGGTTGGGCACGCTGTGCGACACGCTGGCCGGCAAGGTGGAGTGCCTGAACTACAAGACGGTCCGCTACCCCGGCCACCGCGACCATGTGAAGTTCCTGACCCAGGATCTGCGCCTGAGCGGGCGGCGCGACCTGCTGAAGGACGTGCTGGAGACCGCTGTGCCGGTGACCAAGCAGGACGTGGTTCTGGTGTTCGTCACGGTGAACGGCATGCAGGACGGCCGGCTGACGCAGGAGACCTTCGCCAAGAAGGTCTACAACGCCACCGTCGGCGGCAAGCTGTGGAGCGGCATCCAGATCACCACGGCGGCCGGCGTGTGCGCCATGGTCGATCTGCTGCGCGCCGGCAAGCTGCCCCAGCGCGGCTTCGTCCGCCAGGAGGACGCCGACCTTAAGGATTTCCTGGCGAACCGGTTCGGCCGCCATTACGCGTGACGGCATGCACCCCGTTACATTCACACGCACATCGTGCGATTTGATTTGATCTCTTACCCGCTTTAGATGTTCGCGTGTACACTTGGGATCGCGGCGCCGCCTCAGGGGCGTCACCTCCACCCGTCATGGACGTCCCAAGGCCGACATGCACGCAGCCATCCAGACGCTCACCGGCGCCTTCACCGCCCGATCCGGTGCGGGGGCGGACCGCGCCCGCAGCCGGCGGGGCCTGCGGCGGGGCGTCGTCGGCCTGGCCGTGGGATTCCTGCTGCTGCTGAACGGCGCCATCGCCTTCGAGTTGCTCAACGACCACCATTCCTCGCTGGACGGCGCGGCGCGCAGCACCATGAACATGGCGCGCACCATGGAGCAGCACGCAGCGCGCGCCTTCGCCACCACGGACCAGACGCTGAACGGCGTGGCCGACATCCTGAAGGCCACCGGCGACGCCACCGATCCGCGCGCCGTCCACATCGACGAGTTCCTGGAGCGGCGCTACACCATGCCGCCGCACGTGCTGGCCATCGCCGTCCTGAACGCCGAGGGGATGGTCGCCCACGCCAGCGACATCACCGTGCGCACACCCGCCAATCTGGCCGACCGCGACTATTTCGTCCGGGCGCGCGACACCGCGACCGAGGGGATCCATGTCGGCGTGCCGGCATCCAGCCGGCTCGGCGGCCGCCCGGTCATCCCGGTCGCCCGCCGCCTCACCAACCCCGGCGGCGGCTTCGCCGGGGTGCTGGTCGCCTATCTCGACCTCACCCACTTCCAGCGCTTCTACCAGGACCTGGGCGCCGGCTTCGCCGGCACCATCGCACTGCTGCGCTCCGACGGCACGCTGCTGGTCACCGGGCCGTACGGCGTCGCTCCGCCGGGCACCTCGCTGGCCGGCCACGCGGTGTTCAGCCGGCACCTTCCGAAATCGTCGCACGCCACCGTGGAAGGGAGGAGCGGCTTCGGCGGGCAGGACTGGATCGCCAGCTACCGCGCCGTCGGCGACCTGCCGCTGGTCGTCGTCGCCGGCATCGACCGGGCCGCGGTGCTGGCCGCATGGCACGACGGGCTGAACCTGCGCGTCGGGCTCGGCGTCGTGGTCTCGCTGGTGGTCATGTTCTTCGCCGTCCAGCTCGTGCGCAAAATCGACAACCTGGACGCCACCAACCGCCGTCTGGAGGAGGAATCGGGGCGCCGCAGCGAGGCCGAGGCGGCGCGCGCCGACGCGCTCCAGCGCCTCAAGACCACGCTGGCGCAGAGCGTCGAGGCGCTGGCCCACACGGTCGAGAAGCGCGACCCTTACACCGCCGGCCACCAGACTCGCGTCGCCCGGCTCTCCGAAGTGATCGCCCGACAGCTCGGCCTGCCGGAGGAGCGGGTGGGCAACATCCGCCTGGGCGCGCTGATGCACGACATCGGCAAGGTGGGCATCCCGGCGGAGCTGCTGACCAAGCCCGGCAAGCTGTCGAAGGAGGAGTTCGAGCTGATCAAGACGCACAGCAAGATCGGCTATGACATCATCCGCAACATCGACTTCGATCCGGCGGTCGCCCGCATCGCCGCCGAGCACCACGAACGCTTCGACGGCACCGGCTACCCGAAGGGCCTGAAAGGCGAGGAGATCGCGCTGGAGGCCCGGATCGTGGCGGTCGCCGACGTGGTGGAGGCGATCACCTCGCACCGCCCCTACCGCCCGGCGCTCGGGCTGGAGACGGCGCTGGCCGAGATCCGCCGCCACCGCGGCGGGGCGCTCGACCCGGTGGTGGTGGACGCCTGCCTGGCCGCGCTGGAAAAGGACCCGACAGTGTTCGAGCCGGCGTGACCGGCGCCGGCCGTATCAGCCCTCCTCCGCCTCCGGCGCGGGAGGGGGCGCAGGCACCGGCTTCGGGCGCGGGGCGCGCATCTTCTTCAGCAGCAGCCCGAACGGCTTGAGCACGCGGTCGAACATCTCCGGCTCGCCCTCCAGGCGCGACACCACGAAGGCCGCGGCCTCCAGCGTCGAGACGCTCTCGCGGCGCGGCTCGCGGCGGGCCTGCCCGTACATCGACTTGAAGTGCGGGTGCAGCACGATGCGCCGGCACTTCAGCAGCCACGCGTTGCGCCACCACAGGCTCTTGGCCTGGCTCCAGGTGCCGTCCAGCAGGATGATGCCTTCCAGGTCGGCCAGGATGTCCGCGCTGTCGCGCAGCGGCGCGCCGTTCTTGTCGACGACGGCAATCTCCTCGCTGGCCGCCGCGGCGCCCTGCTTGGCCGCACCCAGGTACAGCACGCCCCAGCGCTTGTAGTCCACCTCGCGCCCGACAATGCGCTTGAGGTTCGGCCAGCTCAGCCCCACCCGCACCACGGCATTCTTGAATTGCAGCTTGGCGATGGGCGCCGTGCCGAGGATCTCGCGCTTCTCCTGCGGGTGTTCGAGGATGACGACGCAGATCCGGTTGTCCACCGGCTCCACCGCCTCGCAGACGCAGAGATGCTCGGGCTTAAGGCAATTGGCGCAATTTTCGGCAGCGGAATGCATGGACGGTCTCGGGGAGCGGCAGAGGGACGGGAATATGGGCCGGATCGGCGCCGAATGGAACCACGGACCCACCTTCGCGCGTTGCATGGGAGGGACGCCGGCGCTCCCGGCGCGAGCTTGACCCCGATCAATGGTGGGTCCGGTTCTTGCAGAGTACGTTTCTAGGCACACGGGACGGCGCGGGCACCCCCGCCCGTCCAAAGCTTGGGAAAGGAGGCCCGCCATGATGCCAGCCTACGTAGCCGCCCGGGAACTGGAGCGGCGCAGGGCCGCGGACACGGCAGAATGTGTCCGGCAGTTGCCGCTCCACGCGGAAGACATTGCCCACCGGGAAGACCCGGAGACCGGCGCCGCGCCCCGCACCGAGCCGGACTGGGCGACGACTTACTGAAAAACGGGGACGACGCCCCCTCCATCCCTCCCCCGTTCGACGGGGAAGGGTCAGGGCGGGGCAAACCCCTTATTTCTTGGCAGACGCCTCACTTCTTGAACGTATCCCCGTACCGGTCGCGCAGCAGGTTCTTCTGCACCTTGCCCATGGTGTTGCGCGGCAGCTCGTCGAGGAAGAAGACGCGCTTCGGCACCTTGAAGTTGGCGAGCTGCTCCTTGCACACCGCCGCCACCTGCGCCTCGTCTGGCCCGGCCGCGCCCGGCTTGCGCAGCACCACCGCGGTCACCGCCTCGCCGAAGTCCGGGTGCGGCACGCCGACCACCGCCGACTCCACCACGCCGTCGATGGCGTCGATCACCGTCTCGACCTCCTTCGGGTAGACGTTGAAGCCGCCGGAGATGATCAGGTCCTTGGCGCGGCCGACGATGTGCACGTAGCCGCGCGCGTCCACCTTGCCGACGTCGCCGGTGATGAAGAAGCCGTCCGGCTTGATCTCCTGCGCGGTCTTCTCGGGCATGCGCCAGTAGCCGGAGAAGACGTTCGGCCCCTTCACCTCGATGACGCCGATCTCGTCGGCCCCCAGCACCGTGCCCTGGTCGTCGCACACCCGCACCTCCACCCCCGGCAGCGGGAAGCCGACGGTGCCGGGGATCCGCTCGCCGTCCAGCGGGTTGGAGGTCAGCATGCCGGTCTCGGTCATGCCGTAGCGTTCCAGGATGGCGTGGCCGGTGCGCGCGGAGAACTCCTTGTGGGTGTCGGCCAGCAGCGGCGCCGAGCCGGAGATGAACAGGCGCATGTGCGCCACCGCCTCGCGGGTCAGGCCCGGATGGCCGAGCAGGCGGGTGTAGAAGGTCGGCACGCCCATCATCACCGTGGCGCGCGGCAGCAGCGACAGCACCTGGTCGGCGTCGAACTTCGGCAGGAAGATCATCGACGAGCCGTTCAGCAGCACGCAGTTGGTCGCCACGAACAGGCCGTGCGTGTGGAAGATCGGCAGCGCGTGCAGCAGCACGTCGTCCGGCCGGAAGCCCCAGTACTGGTGCAGCACCAGCGCGTTGGAGCCGAGGTTGCGGTGGCTCATCATGGCGCCCTTGGAGCGCCCGGTGGTGCCGGAGGTGTAGAGGATCGCCGCAAGGTCGTCCAACCCGCAGGGCACGGTGGTGAAGTCCGGATCAAGCCCCGCCGCCTTCTCCGGCAGGCTGCCGTCGCCCCCGGTGCCCAGCGTCAGCAGGTGCGCCACCTTCGCCTTGTCGGCGACCTCGCGCAACGCCGCCTCGGTCTCCGGGCGGCAGACGAACACGCGCGGTTCGGCGTCGGTCAGGAAATACTCGACCTCCGCCCTGGTGTATGCGGGGTTGAGCGGCAGATAGACGCCGCCGGCGCGCACCACCGCCAGATAGAGCACGATGTTCTCGGCCGACTTCTCGACCTGCACCGCGACGCGGTCGCCCTTGGCGACGCCCAAATCGGACAGCAGGCGGGCATAGCGTCCGACGCGCTCGTCCAGATCGCCGTAGGTGACGACGCCGCCGTCTTCCGTCTCGATGAAGGGACGGGTCCGGTCCTTGGGAAAGCGGGAACGGAACAGGTCGTAGATGTTGTCGCTCATTGTTTGTGCTCTTCTTTTGGTGGCGTTCCTCCGGGTAATTGACCTTAGCGGTTCACGCCATGGGGGTCCAGCGGGTGCAGCCTCACGCCACCGCTGCAAAACGCCCAGCGCCGGGCGCCCCGTCCCCCAGCCCCATCACCCCCTCCGCCAGCCCGCCGTGCAGCCAGCCGTCCTGCCAACCGACCTCCCACGTCCCCGGGCGGCCGCCGCGGCAGCGCAGCAGGTCCAGGCGCCAGCGGGGCGCGCCGACTCCGGGTTCGTCGGGGAGGCTGGGAACCGCGGCGACGCGCC
>JAEYOB010000030.1 GCA_023412175.1 Pseudomonadota bacterium
CGGCGGTTCGAACGGCCCGGCGGGCACCGCGCCGGCCGCTGCGCGCGCGATGTCCTCTAGCAGCAGGCTCGCGTCCACGCCGTAGCTCGCGGCGGCCTCGCCGAGCGTCTTCAGCGGCGCCATGGTACAGCCGGGGCATGCCATCCGGCGCTGCAGGAAGACGCCGGAGGCCGCAGGCCAGCGCGCGAGCGCTTCGGCGACCAGCATGTCGGGCGTCGGGGGCGGGTCGGGGGCGCTGGCGGCGGCGGGTGGGCCGCCGGAGCGCGGAGGGGAGGGGGGGTGCGTGTCCATGCCCGGCAGGCTGGACGGGATCGCGCGTCCGGTCGTTGTGCGCCGACAACTCCGCTTCCGGTTACTCCGTTTCGCCCTCGGGCAGGTCCTCCGCAATGGCGACGAGGCGGTGCGGGGACTTGACGACGATGTGCCGGCGGCTGCCCTCGATGATCCCGCGCTCCTCCCAGCCCGACAGCGTCCGGCTCACCGTGTGCAGGGTGCTGCCGGTCATCGAGGCCAGATCCTGGCGGGTGATCGGGAAGTCGATCTCGACGCCTTCGGAAACCCGCCGCCCGGCGTGCCGCACCAGCCGGAGCAGGGCGTGGGCGATGCGCCGTTCGACCCGTTCCGAGGCCAGTTCGCGGACGCGGGTCTGCAGGTCGATCAGGCGCCCGCCGGTGATCGCGCTGGAATTGAGCGCCACCTGGGGGTGGCGCGTGATCAGGTCCTTCATGGCCGCCAGCGACCAGTAGATCTCGACGCTGTCCACCACGGCGGTGGCGTCGGCCGGCATCGGTATTCCCATCAGCGCGGCGACCGTGCCGTACATCTCGCCGGGCCCGATGAAGCGCAGGACCACCTGCCCGCCTTCGGATGTGGATTGCGAGAGCTTGATCCGGCCGTCGATCAGGACATGGCAGGTCGCTGCCGGATCCCCCTGGGAGAACACGCGCGTGTCCTTGGCGAGGCGGCGCGTGTGCCCGTGCCGCAGCACGTCGTCGAGTTCCTCGTCGGCAAGGCCGGCGAACAGGTCCAGGCCCTTCAGGATGGAGCGGTCCGGGGTCAGCGGCACGCGCGGGCTCCTTTCGCATGTGTTCGATGGACGATGGCGGCGCCGCGCCATCATCCCATAGATGGTAACGCCCTCCGGCGATGCGTGGTTCAGCCGTGCCGGAGGGCTGCGAAGTTGCGCCCCGACAACTTCGGGGCATCGTCGGACGGCCCTCAAGGCCTGAAGTTGTTCGCCGACAACTTCGCCCCGTGGCGATGGGCCTATCTGGAGGGCAACGGAACACCACCGAACAGTTTCAGAAAGACACGGCCATGAACAGCTTCGCCAAACTCCTCTCCACCGCTGCCGCCGTCGCCCTGCTGGCCGGCGGGGTCGGGTTCGGGCAGCCGGTCTACGCGCAGTCCGCGGGCGCGGTGGACATCGTCCGTTCGGCGGCCGACCTCCCGGCGCCCATCGCCAAGCGCGCCCCGCAGACGATCACCCTCAACCTGGAGACGGTCGAGCTGGATGGCAAGCTGGCCGATGGCGCCACCTACCGGTACTGGACCTTCAAGACCACCGACGAGAAGACCCCGAAGGTTCCCGGTCCCTTCGTCCGGGTGCGGGTGGGCGACACGGTCGATGTGAAGCTGCACAATCACGAGAGCAGCGCCTTGAACCACAACATCGACTTCCACGCGGTCACCGGACCGGGCGGCGGCGGCGTGGCGACGGTGGCCGAGCCGGGCCAGACCAAGGGCTTCACCTTCAAGGCGCTGAACCCCGGCCTGTACGTCTATCACTGCGCGGTGCCGATGGCCGCCCAGCACATCTCGAACGGCATGTACGGCCTGATCCTGGTCGAGCCGGAGGGCGGCCTGCCGAAGGTGGACCGCGAGTTCTACGTGATGCAGGGCGAGATCTACACCGAGCAGGCTTACGGCGCGTCCGGCGAGCTGACCGAGAGCTACGACAAGCTGATGGCCGAGCAACCGGAATACTACGTCTTCAACGGTGCCGCCAACGCCCTCCAGGGCGACAACGAACTGAAGGCCAAGGTTGGTGACACGGTGCGGATCTACTTCGGTGTCGGCGGCCCGAACAAGGTTTCGAGCTTCCACGTGATCGGCGAGATCTTCGACAAGCTGTACGCCGAGGGCGACATGGTGTCGCTGCCGAAGCAGAGCGTGCAGACCACCCTGGTGCCGGCCGGCGGCGCCACCGTGGTGGATTTCAAGGTCGAGGTCCCGGGCAAGTACATGCTGGTCGACCACTCGCTCTCCCGCGCCGCCCGCGGCCTGGTCGGCATCCTGGACGTCGAGGGGCCGGAGAACCCGGCGGTGTTCAAGCCGCACCAGAAGACCACGAAGATGGCTGAGGACGCGCACTGAACGTGCGCAATGCAGGAAAGGCGGGTCGTCCCACGGGCGGCCCGCCTTCTTCGTGCCGGGATGCCGGGATTGCCTATCCGGCGCGCAAGGTGTCGATCAGCGGCTTGAACTCGGCCAGCACGGATTCGTAGACCGGCCGCTTGAACGGCACGATCAGGCCGGTCAGGTCGGCGGCATCCACCCATTTCCAGGCGTCGAATTCCGGATGCTCGGTGGCGAGGTCGATGTCGGAGTCGCCGCCGGTGAAGCGCGCCGCCACCCACACCTGCTCCTGGCCGCGCCAGCGCCCCTTCCACACCTTGCCCAGCAAATGGTCGGGCAGGTCGTAGCGCAGCTTCTCCACCGTCTCACCGAGGATCTCGGCCTTGGCGGTGCCGATCTCCTCCTCCAGTTCGCGCAGCGCCGCCTCCTGCACGGTCTCGCCGTCGTCGATGCCGCCCTGCGGCATCTGCCAGGCGTCCGCCGTGTCGCGCCGCCGGGCAACGAAGACCTGGCCGCGGCCGTTCAGCAGCATGATGCCGACACAGGGCCGGTAGGGGAGGGATTCGCGATCCGGCTTACGGCTCATCCGCCCGGTCCTTTCGGTTGCGTCACCACCGCCGACAGCGGCGCCAGCACGATGCCGCGGTCCTGCAGGCCGGTGACCCACAGGCCGATGCGCTCGATCGTGCTGGGGTAGGGGAAGCCGATACCGACCGCCGAGCCCTGCTGCCTGGCCAGCGCTTCCAGCTCGCGGAGCTGGTCGTCGATGGCGTTGCGGGCGAGGTCGCGGTCGATGAAACGGTCGGCCACGGCGCGCGGCACGCCCGCCTTGTCGGCGGCGGCGGCGCCCTGGCTCCTGGGCGTGATGCGCGGGTCGAGGAACAGCAGGCCGCGCGCCTTCAGGTCGTCCATCACCGGCTTGAGCGCGTCGGCGTTGCCGGCGAACTTGCTGCCGGTCGTCGTGGTGATGCCGGTGTAGCCCATGACCTTGCTCAT
>JAEYOB010000086.1 GCA_023412175.1 Pseudomonadota bacterium
GGCGCGTCCGGCCGGTGTGCCTTGGGGGCTCCGCGGCATCAGCGCACGACGTTGCGCACGATGTCGCGGACGACCCCGTGCACGGCGTCGAGGATCAGCATGTCGGCGCCGAGCAGGATGCATTCCCAGCCGTCGCGGCAGGCCGGAACCTGCTGCACCAGGGCATAGGGCACCTGCTTCTTGGCGATGCCCGGCGGCAGCGGCCTGCCCTGCGCCACCTTCTTGGCGATTCCCGGCGGCAGTGAGGAAACGCCCACCGGGTGGGCGATGAAGTAGTTCTGGATGATCGTGCGGTCGTTGGTGGTGATGACCACCGAAGGGCCGCCGGCCCCCTTGCCGGGCCGGCTCCCCCTGCCCGGCGGGCCGCCGCCATGCTCCTTGCCGTCGGCCCAGGGCGCGCCGCCGTGAGCGCTGCCGTGACCGCCGTCATGCGGGTTGCCGTGCCCCTTGCCGTTGCCGCCCTTCTCCGCCAGCGCCGGCCCGGCGCCCAACGCCACGGCCAGTCCGAGCACCGCTGCCCCGGCCACCGCCGTGATGCGTGCGTATCCTGTCATCCCTTCTCCTCCGTACGGAACGGCCGCGCTTGCGGTGGCGAACGCACCGCCCGCGCCCCGTATTCCCCGCACCTTGACCTTGGGCTTGCGGGACACGCAAGGGTCATTGATGAGCCCTTACCATCGAAAGGCGGGTTTGCCGGCTCGCTTCTGAAGGCACCCCATCGAAAATACACTCGCCAACGCAATTGCTGCGAAACAATGACAGACGCGCTCCACAAACATTGCAGAAATAATAAATTATAATAACCCGGATAGCACCAACATCCACAATGTTGTTCAGGGTCAGATTTAGCTGTATAGCCGCTTCATTATTACACCATCCGATTTCGGCGACGATGGAGTGGGCGCATGAAGACGGTGACCGAAGTGAAGCGGTACCGTAGCATCTGGATCTCGGACGTCCATCTGGGCACGCGTGGCTGCAAGGCGGAGTTCCTGCTGGACTTCCTGAAGCACAACGAGTCGGACTACCTGTACCTGGTCGGCGACATCGTCGACGGCTGGCGGCTGAAGAAGGGCTGGTACTGGCCGCAAGCGCACAACGACGTGGTGCAGAAGGTGCTGCGCCGGGCACGCAAGGGCGCCAAGGTCTTCTACATCCCCGGCAACCACGACGAGGGCGCGCGCGACTTCCTGGGGCTCGCCTTCGGCGGGGTCAAGGTGATGGAGGAGGCGGTCCACACCACCGCCGACGGCCGGCGCCTGCTGGTCACGCACGGCGACCAGTTCGACGCGGTGGTGAAATACGCCAAATGGCTGGCCATCATCGGCGACCACGCCTACGTGGCGCTGCTGCATCTCAACACGTGGTTCAACTGGGCGCGGCGCAGGCTGGGGTTCGGCTACTGGTCGCTGTCCGCCTACCTCAAGCACAAGGCGAAGTCCGCCGTGGAGTACATGGGCCAGTACGAGGCGACGCTGGCCGAGGAGGCGCGCCGGCGCGGCGTGGACGGGATCGTCTGCGGCCACATCCACCACGCCGAAATGCGCATCATGGACGGGATCCTGTACTGCAACGACGGCGACTGGGTAGAATCCTGCACCGCCCTGGTCGAGCACGCCGACGGCACCCTGGAAATCCTCCGCTGGGCGGAGGTCATGGAACGTCGGAACACCGCCCCCAGGCTGGAACGGGTGGCGGCGTGAACATACTCATCGTCACCGACGCATGGCACCCGCAGGTCAACGGCGTCGTGCGCACCATCGCCACCGTGCGCTCCGAACTGGAGGCCATGGGCCATAGGGTCGAGGTGATCGGCCCGGACCGGTTCCGCACCATCCCCATGCCCACCTACCCGGAGATCCGGCTGGCGCTGGGCGCCGGGCGGCGGCTGGGCGCCATGATCGGGGCGCTGAAACCCGACTGCATCCACATCGCCACCGAGGGGCCGCTGGGCTTCGCGGCGCGACGCTGGTGCCTGAAGCACAAGGTGCCGTTCACCACCGCCTACCACACGCGCTTCCCGGAGTACGTGCGCGACCGCGCGCCGGTGCCGCTGGCGCTGAGCTACGCCGTGATGCGCCGCTTCCACCGGCCCTCCGCCGCGGTGATGGTGGCGACGCCATCCATCGAGCGGGACCTGTCGCGCCGCGGCTTCACCAACATCCGGCGCTGGTCCCGCGGCGTCGACACCGGGCTGTTCCGCCCGCGCGCCAAAGGCTTCCTCGACCTGCCCCGCCCGATCGCGCTCTCCGTCGGTCGCGTGGCGGTGGAGAAGAACCTGGAAGAGTTCCTCGCGCTCGACCTGCCGGGGACCAAGCTAGTGGTCGGCGACGGCCCGGCCAGGGCTGAGCTGACAAAGAAATACCCCGGCGTCGTCTGGGCCGGCTCCAAGCACGGCGAGGAACTGGCGCAGTATTATGCGGCGGCCGACGTCTTCGTCTTTCCGTCGCGGACCGACACCTTCGGTCTGGTGCTCCTGGAAGCGCTGGCGTGCGGCGTGCCGGTGGCCGCCTACCCGGTGCCAGGCCCGCTTGACGTGGTGGGCGGCTCGGACGCCGGCTGCCTGGACGAAGACCTGAAGCGCGCGGTGGAGGGAGCCCTCACCATCCCGCCCGAACGCTGCCGCGCGCACGCCCTGACCTTCTCCTGGCGCCGCTCGGCGGAACAGTTCCTGTCGAACCTGCAACCGCTGGCCGGTCCCGGCACGCCGGCGGACCTCACAGGCAATGATGCGCCTGATCAATGAGCGTGCGCGCCTCGTGGAGCCGGGCGCGCTGGTGCGCGATGGTGTTGTTGCCGTAGCC
>JAEYOB010000116.1 GCA_023412175.1 Pseudomonadota bacterium
CGTGCACAACACCTACATCGTGGCGCAGACCAGCCACGGCATCGTCATCGTCGACCAGCACGCGGCGCACGAGCGCCTCGTCTACGAGCGCATGAAGGACGCCATGGTGAACGGCGGCGTCAAGCGCCAGGGCCTGCTGATCCCCGAGGTGGTGGAACTGGACGAGCCCTCCGCCAACCGTCTGGCCGCGCGGGCGGCGGAGTTGGCCGAGCTGGGCCTCGTCATCGAACCGTTCGGCCCCGGCTGCCTGATGGTGCGCGAGGTGCCGGCGCTGCTCGGTCAGGCGGACGTCAAGGGGCTGGTCAGGGACCTCGCCGAAGAACTGGCCGAGCTGGGCGACGCGCTGTCGCTCAAGGAGAAGCTGGAAGAGGTCTGCGCCACCATGGCCTGCCACGGCTCGGTGCGGGCCGGGCGCTCGCTGAACGTCGAGGAGATGAACGCGCTGCTCCGCCAGATGGAGGCCACACCTCACTCCGGCCAGTGCAACCACGGCCGGCCGACCTACGTGGAGCTGAAGCTGGCGGACATCGAGAAGCTGTTCGGGCGGCGGTAGGCTGTCGGACCACCTCAGTCGGGCCTGCGCCCGCTCAATCATCCTGCGCCTTTCCGCTTCCCGGAATCAGGAACTCGACGAAGCGAACGACGATGAGGATGAATAGACCGAGCCCGACAGAGATCAGCGCGAGGGTGAATTGCCCAGCGCCGGCGGCGATGCCGATCGCGGTCGCCAACCAAATGTTCGCGGCAGAGGTCAGATTGTGGACACCGCCCTTGGATACGAAGATCACGCCCGCGGCGATGAAGCCGATCGCCTGCGCCAAACCCTGGATGACGCGCAGCGGATCGAGGTCTGAATTCCCGGCAGCGCGCATTTCGTTGTACAGCATGAGCGCCGACACCGTGATCACGGCGGCGCTCAGGCTGACCATAGCGTGGGTCCGGATCCCGGCGGCCATGCCGCGGACTTCACGGTCCAGCCCGAGCACCAGCCCGAGGACACTCGCCAGCCCCAGCCGAAGCAGGACGTCGGCCGTCGTGAAGCCACCCTGAGACGACAGCAGGTCCATGCGCCGCCTCCTTTGGAAATCGTTGTCGTCCCAAATCTAAACGCGCCACGGCCCGGAATATCGCAACGACCGCGGCGGGAATTCCACAGCTCCGCACGAACCGCACACGCTCCGGGTGCCGGTGTGGACGGGCACCCGGAGCGTGTGTAGGCCGTGCTCTTCGGATAAGCGGTCGGAAGGGGAGCGTGTCCGCTCCCCGCCTATTACTTCACCAGCGGGCAGCCGCTGTCCTTGGGATTGATGTAAGCCTGCTCACCAGGGATCTTCTTGAGGACCTTGAGGTAATCCCACGCGTACTTCGCCTCGCCCGGCGCCTTCACCTGCAGCAGGTACATGTCGTCGAAGACACGGCCGTTGTCGGCGATCCTGGCGTCCTTCATCATCATGTCGGTGACCGGGGTGCCGCGCATCTTTGCGGCCACCGTATCCGCGTTGTCGGTGCCGGCCTCCTGCACGGCCTTGAGATAGTGCTTGACCGACGAGTACACACCGGCCTGGTTCATCGACGGCATGCGCCCGGTCCGCTCCTCGAACTTCTTCGCCCAGGCGCGGGTCTCGTCGTTCATGTCCCAGTAGAAGGCGTTCGCCAGCGTCAGACCCTGCGCGGTTTCAAGGCCGAGCGCATGCACGTCGTTGATGTTCAGCAGCAGGCCGGCCAGCGTCTGGCCGCCTTGCGGAATGCCGAACTCGGCGGCCTGCTTGACCGCGTTGATGGTGTCGCCGCCGGCGTTGGCGAAGGCGACGACCTCCGCGCCCGAGGCCTGCGCCTGCAGCAGGAAGGACGAGAAGTCGGACGCTCCCAGCGGATGGCGCACGCTGCCCTTGATGGTGCCGCCGAGCTGCTTGACCGTGCCGGCGGCTTCGGCCTCCAGCGAGTGTCCGAAGGCATAGTCGGCGGTGATGAAGAACCAGCTTTTCCTGCCCTGCTCGACCAGCGCGCGGGCGGTGGCGGAGGCCACGGCGTGGTTGTCCCAGGTCCAGTGGAAGCCGTACGGGCTGCACTCCTTGCCGGTCAGGTCGGTCGAGCCCGGACCGGACATCAGGAAGAGGCGCTTCTTGTCGCGCGTGATGCCCTGGACGGCCAGCGCGGCTGCCGAGTTCGGAACGTCGGCGATAACGTCGACCTTCTCCGTGTCGATCCACTGGCGCGTCAGATTGGCGGCGATGTCCGCCTTGTTCTGATGGTCGCCGACGATGATCTCGACCTTGGTGCCGTTGACGGCGTTGCCGAACTCCTCGGCGGCCATCCGCGCCGCTATCGCCGAGCCTTCGCCGTTGATGTCGGCGTAGATGCCGGACCGGTCGGACAGCATGCCGATCTTGATGACGTTGTCCGACATCTGGGCCTGGGCCGCGCCGGACGCCAGGGCGGCGCCAAGAGAAGAGAGCGCGGCGCCGGCAAGAAGAATGCTGCGCATGATTTTTCTCCCTAGTGTGGCAGTTCTTGGTGCTTGAGCACGTCACCTATGGGCCTGACGCCCGTCGGTGCGTCAATGGGGTTGTCAATGGGTCGTGTAGCCGCCGTCGACGGGGATGGCGGCCCCGGTGATCGACGCCGCGGCGTCGGAGCACAGGAAGGCGATGGTGGCCGCGACCTCGTCGGGCGGCACCAGCCGGCCGGTCGGCATCTTCTGGAGGAACACCGTCTTGAGCACCTGGTCCTCCGGCAGGCCGGTAACCTGCGCCTGCTGGGCGATCTGCTTTTCGATGATGGGGGTCAGGACCGTGCCGGGGCACACCGCGTTGCAGGTGATGCCGTGTTCGGCGACCTCGATCGCCACGGCCTTGGTCAGGCCGATGACGCCGTGCTTGGCGGCGACGTAGGCGGGCTTATGCGGCGCCCCCACCATCCCGAGGACCGACGCCGTGTTGACGATGCGCCCCCAGCGCCGCTCCATCATCGACGGGAGCGCCGCCTTGATGACGTGGAAGGCGGCGCTCAGGTTCACCGCGAGCACCAGGTCCCACTTGTCCTCGGGGAACTCGTGCAGCGCCGCCACGTGCTGCACGCCTGCGTTGTTCACCACGATGTCGATGGGGCCGAGCGCCCCGGCTGCTTCGGCCATCATGGCGCGGGCCGCGTCCGGCCGGCTGAGGTCGGCGTCCGAGTAGACGATCTTTCGGCCGCTCTGCGCGGCGATCCCGGCGCACGTCCGGTCGATCTCCGCGCGGTCGCCGAAACCGTTGAGCATCACGTTGCAGCCGCGGGCGGCCAATTCGCGGGCGGTCGCCAGACCGATGCCGCTGGTGGACCCGGTGACGACGGCGTTTCTGTCTTGCATTGTCGTGTCCTTCAGAAGGGTGCGCTTCAGAACGCCACTTGGTCGCCGCCCTTGAGGCCGAGGCGCGCGCGCGCCTCGGCGGGGGTCGCGATCTCGAGCGACAGCTCTTCGAGGATCCGGCGGATCTTCGCCACCTGCTCGGCGCTGTTGCGGGCCAGCCGGCCCTTGGCAAGGTAAAGGCTGTCCTCCAGCCCGACCCGGACGTTGCCGCCCATGCTCCCGGCCATGGTGGTGAACGGGATCTGGTTGCGGCCGGCCGCCAGCACCGACCACTCGTAATCGCCGCCGAACAGGCGATCGGCGGTCTCGCGCATGAAGACGAGGTTGCGCGTCTCGGCGCCGATGCCGCCGAGGATCCCGAAGATCGTCTGGACGAACAGCGGCGGCTTCACCAGCCCGCGCTCCAGGAAATGCGCGAGGGTGTACAGGTGCCCGACATCGTAGCACTCGAACTCGAAGCGCGTGCCGCAGCCCTCGCCCAGATGCTCCAGGATGTACGCGATGTCGCGGAAGGTGTTGCGGAAGATGAAGTCGTCGGTGCCGCGCAGATAGGGCTCCTCCCACTCGTGCTTCCAGTCCTTGTAGCGGTCGGCCAGCGGGAAGATGCCGAAGTTCATCGAGCCCATGTTGAGCGAGCACATCTCCGGCTGGGCCAGGAGCGGCGCGGCGAGGCGCTCCTGCACCGTCATGTTCAGCGAGCCGCCGGTGGTGATGTTGAGCACCGCGTCGGTGGACTGCTTGAGGCGCGGCAGGAACTGCATGAAGACCGCCGGGTCCGGCGTCGGCTGGCCGGTGCGGGGATCGCGGGCATGCAGGTGCAGGATCGCCGCTCCGGCTTCGGCCGCGCCGAGCCCCTGCTCGACGATCTCGTCCGGCGTGACCGGCAGCGCGTCGGACATGGTCGGGGTGTGGATCGACCCGGTCAACGCGCAGCTGATGATGACCTTCTTTTGTGACGCGGCCATGCGAAGCCCTCCTGTGTGTCCGGTCCGGAAAGACCGGGAACGATTGAAAATTACCCGCGCTCGATGCCGTCCAGCCGTTGGAGGTGGAGCGCCAGGCGGGTGTGGACCTCTGCCCGCTGCTCCTCCGTCCAGCTCCGGAACCCGGCACCGGCCTTCATGCCGAGCCGTCCGGAGGCGACCAGCTCGCGCAGCAGCGGCAAGGGACCGGGGGTGCGGTCAAGATCGGGCAGGACATGCTCGTGCACCGCCAGGGTCAGGTCGGTGCCGACGAGGTCGGCGTTCTCCAGCGGCCCGAGAACCGCCAGACGTCGGCCGAAGCTGGCCTTGACCACGGTGTCGAGCGTCTCGGCGTCGCACACGCCGTCCTGGACGAGGGCAACCGCCTCACGCCAGAGCGCGTGCTGGAGGCGGTTGCCGATGAAGCCGGGCACGTCCTTGCGGACATGCACCGGCAGCTTGCCGATGGAGGACAGCAGCGCGCTCATCGCGGCGATTGCCGCGTCGCTGGTGGCGGCCGTCTGGATGACCTCGACGAGCGGGATCAGGTGCGGCGGGTTCCACCAGTGGGTGCCCATGGCGCGTGCCTTGTTCCGAAGCGGCTCCATGATCCGGGTAATCGGGATCACCGACGTGTTGCTCGCCAGGAGCGCGTGGGGTGGAGCCGCGGCTTCGATCGCCGAGAAAACACGCTGTTTGAGATCCAGGTCCTCGGGCACCGCCTCGATGACGACGTCGGCGCGCGCGACGGCCTCCTCGATGGTGCCGCATGGGCGGATCCTGTCGGCCGCCGCGATGTCCTGCCCAAGCTCCTGGAGATTGCGGCGGACGCGGTCCACGATGCTGGCCCGGCGGCCGGGGTCGAGCTCCTGAATGTCCACCCGGTGGCCGGCGACGGCGAAGGCCTGCGCGATCCCGTGCCCCATGAGCCCGGCGCCGATGACGCCGATGTGCTGGCTCGTCATGCCCTGTGCTTTCCTCCCCGTCTGTACGGATACCGCCCTTCCTCCGGTTTGAAGGTGCGCGTCCCGATTATCATGAATCTGGAACAGCAAAAGATGTGCCAGCCAGCAATATCGTTGCACAGCAATGGGTTTGGTTGACCATTGGCGGCAGCCGGCGGGAAGCCTGTCCCCGATCCGGGACATCGCCTTACGGTGCGCGACGCATCGCCCAGGGAATCAACGCTCTCGCCGTGTGCCAAATTTTGACAGATACTGTTCGGAATTTTGACAGGCGGTGAAGCAGGAGAACGCAAGCCATGCCGACGGAACGGGACGAGCAGTTCGCTGCGGCGCGCGCGCTGATGGTGATGATCGACGAGATGATCGACGGCGCCATCCTGGTCGATCGGGACGCGCGCATCGTCTGGTCCAACGACAAGCACGTCTGGTTCAACGACAAGCAGATGGCGTCGCTGGGGTTCCGGTCGCCGGCGGACATCGTGGGCCAGCCGGTCGAGCGCGTCATCCCGCACAGCCGGATGCGCGAGGTGGTGGAGACCGGCCGCTCGCTTCCGCTCGACATCATGCGGTACGGGGAGCACACGCTGCTGGTGAGCCGCCTGCCGCTGCGCGACGGGCGGGGAGACGTCGTCGGCGCCCTGGCCTTCGCCCTGAAGAACAGCCTCACCTATCTCCGCCCGATCGCCGACCGCTTCAACAAATTGCAGTCGCGTCTGGCCCTGATGGAGCGGGAACTCGCGTCCAGCCGGATATCGAAGTACACGCTGGAGAATCTGGTCGGCTTCAGCCCCGCGATGCTCCAGGTGAAGCGGCTGGTGCGCAAGGCGGGCCAGATCCAGTCGGCGGTGCTGCTGCTGGGAGAGACGGGGACCGGCAAGGAACTGGTGGCGCACGCGGTCCACGCGGCCTCGGAGCGGGGCGACCGCCCTTTCGTCGGCATCAATGTCGCGGCCATCCCAGAGAACCTGCTGGAGGCGGAGTTCTTCGGCGTCGCACCCGGCGCCTACACCGGGGCCGGCCGCCAGCCACGTCCCGGAAAGTTCCAACTGGCGCACGGCGGCACGCTGTTCCTCGATGAAATCGGCGACATGCCGCTGCCGCTTCAGGGCAAACTGCTGCGCGTGCTGCAGGAGCGCGAGGTCGAGCCGCTCGGCTCCAACCAGATCATCAAGGTCGATGTCCGCATCATCGCGGCGACCAGCCGGCCGCTTCCGGAGATGGTGCGAAGCGGCGCGTTCCGGTCGGACCTCTACTACCGACTCAACGTCTTTCCGATCCGCCTGCCGGCGCTCCGCGAGCGCAAAGAGGATCTGGATATCCTCGCCTCCCTCTTCCTGGAACGGATGGCCGTGAGCCTCGATCAGCCGATGCGCGACCTCACGCCGTCGGCGCTCGACGTGCTGCACGGGTACGACTGGCCCGGAAATGTCCGCGAGCTGGCCAACGTCGTCGAGCAGGTCTGCGTGCGCACCGAAGGGGAGAGCATCACGGCCGAGGATTTCACGGATATCCTCCCGAAAGCCGCCACCCACCGCCCCGCGTCGCCGAACGCAAAGCGCCTGCTGTCCGAAGCGGTCGATGAATTGGAGCGATCGCTCATCCTCGCCGCACTCGACGAGGCGCAGGGCAACAAGCTCGAAGCGGCGCGTACCCTTGGCCTGTCGCGCACCAACCTCTATGCGAAATTGCGCAAGCATGGCGTCGGGAGCCTTGACAGGCTGGACTCCCGGCGCACGCCTTGAGGTTCAGGGACCGTCGCAAACCTGGGGGAGGATAGTACGGCTTGCTCCCATGTCAGCGAGCCGGGGGCGCAACGAAGTGGCGGGTTATGGTGGAGGTGACGGGCGAGGACGGCGCAGTGATGCAGCCCGTGTCTGCGACGGTGAGCGCACCGGGGCGGTTCAGACGATCACGGCGCGCTACGCCACTGTGGGTGAGTCGGCATGCAGTGGCGCTGTCCGCAACGGTCGTGACAGGCCGATCATCCCCAGACTGAGCAGCAGGCAGCCTGTTCCGCCCAGGCGCAAGGCGGGCTTCATCCCGATCCAGCCGGTCAGCATGCCCATTTCCAGATTGCCCAGCGCCGGGGTGACGGTCGCCTGCATCATCCAGAAGCTGAAGACGCGGCCCCGCAGGGCGTCGGGCGTGTGGCTCTGGATCAGGGCGCTCCGGAGGATCTCGGACACGGTGTCGGCAAAGCCCATGACGGCGAGGAGTGCGAGCGCCATCCACAGAGAACCGGTGG